>JALTCQ010000098.1:4057-6222 GCA_027074515.1 Microcaldota archaeon
ATATGTTTCTCCCTTTTTGGCGAGTTTCTTCATCGTCTCTACCGCGTCCGCAGTTATTACCCGCCCGCTAACGCCGTTGAGCTTTAAATTTTTCTTTATCGCCTTGCTTACCGTTCTTCCCAGCTCGACGAAGGTTACGTCCGCGCCCCGAACTGCGGCGTGGATACCGAAGCCGCCGGTGGACGCAAACACGTCAAGAACCTTGTCTCCAGCCCTTACGAATCGTTCCAGGTCAATCCTGTTCTCGCGCTGGTCCAGATAAAACCCTGTCTTCTGTCCGCCCACCACGTCCACGTAGAATTGCGCTGCTCCCTCTTCTATGACTACAGGGTCTTTCCTATTTCCAATCAACCACCTTTCCGTTTGTGGCAGTCCTTCTCCCTTCCGTCCTTGCCCCTTGCCCTTCAGGTAGACGTGTTGCACTCCGTATTCTTTCATCTCTTCTGCGATGAACTCCAGGTACCTTTCCAGTCCCAGTGTCTGGTTCTTTACCACTGCGGTGTCCTTGAAGCGATCTATGACGAGTCCGGGAACGAAGTCCCCCTCTGCAAATATCCAGCGGTACGTGTCTTCATATATTCCTCCCTTCCAGCGCGACGTGTCCTCCAATCTCCTCGCAACCACTTCTTCTGGCCTTTCTTCTTCCCATGTGAACAGTCGAACGGTTATTGCAGATTTCGGGTTGTAGAATCCGTAGCCGATGCTGTCATTTCCCCGTATTTCGACCCAGTCCCCAGGTTCTGCCTCTGCTTTCACAACGTTCTGGGCATAAACGTGGAGCGCACCTTTTTGTAGCTCCCTCTCTGCCTGCTCGTTCACGTATACGATTCCCGTCATCCGTGCACCGCCATTTTTATTCCAATCATGAAGAGGATGCCCAGAAGGAGCCACGCTGTTGCCTGGCGCATCTTTTTCCTGTTCTTCTCCTTGTGCAACTCTGGAATCAAGTCTGCTGCGGCTATGTAAAGGAATCCGCCCGCTGCGAAGGCAATGATCGGTGCCTTTAGCCACTCTGGCGTGAAGAACCAGCCAAGTATGCCTCCAAGAATGCACGTTGCCTGTGAAAAGAACGTCCAAAGGATCGCTTTTTCCTTCTTGTAGCCGCCAAAGAGGAGAACGGAGAAGTTGCCCAGCTCTTGGGGTACCTCGTGGGCTATGATGAGTAGCGTTGTGATCCAGCCCGTTACGGCATCTGTGAGAAACGCAGCAGCGATTACGAGGCCATCGATGAAGTTGTGCAGTGAGTCACCCACGATAGTGAGCGTGGTTACTGGGTGGACCTCGCAGGGCCCCGTTTCATGGCAGTGGTGCCAGTGTAGGAATCTTTCCAGCACGAAGAATGTGAGAAAGCCGAGTATTGCTACTTCTCCCGTCCATTTGTATTGTAGCGCCATCATTGCCTTTGGGATCATGTGGACGAGCGCTCCAGCCAGCATCGCGCCTGCTGCGAACGCCACGAGCCACTGTACAATCTCTTCGAGCTTCTCCTCGCTGACGTATAGGGAGAATATACCCACAAGCCCGATGAGGCTGTCGAGCACCGTGGCAACAATCGTGGCAATTAGTCCGTTCACCACACAACCATACCTCGTAGTTTTTTAATTTCTCTCACCAAAATTCCAAATGCTTGGTCGATGGGCCTGTGGTCTAGGGCCAGCTTCTCTGGCCGCGCGACCGCGGGTAGGGTCTGCGACCCCACATACATTCGGCATGTCTTCGAGGGCCCGTGGTCTAGCCCGGCATGACGTCGCCTTCACGCGGCGAAGGTCCCCGGTTCAAATCCGGGCGGGCCCACTACAGCCGATACGCGGCTGGCGAGCTGCGGGGCCAGCCTCGCCCTGCTCGGCTGACCGCACAATGGGTCACCGCAGGTGGGCCTGCAGGGGTTAGAGGGGGTGCAACCCCCTGGCCGGTACGCGGCTGGCGAGCGGCCGCCACATCGGCCGGCGCTGCCGCGAGGGCGACTTTCAGTCGTCCACACAACCCGCGCACAATTTGTGTGGAGCTATCTCGGGATATCCGCGTCTTTGCGGAAGGGTCCGTAGCCTAGTCTGGATATGGCGGCGGCCTCCTAAGCCGCAGGTCGGGGGTTCGAATCCCCCCGGGCCCGCTTCGACCGCAATATCGGTCGACGCTGCACTGACTACGCCAGCATTTCTGTGAAG
>JALTCQ010000099.1 GCA_027074515.1 Microcaldota archaeon
TCATGTTAAACAGGCCGAGGAACGTGTTCACGTAGCCAACCGCGTAGATCCAGAGGGCGAACTGGGGGAGCACTTGGAAGAAGAGGAGGGCAAAGCAGAGCGCAGCGATTATGAGGTTCACAAGGGGGCCGGCAAGGGAGATGATTCCATTATCCCGTCGGTTCGGAGCGCCGAGAATATACACTGCACCCGGGGCCGCGAAGACGAAGGGAGAGGTAGCCGCAAGGAGGATCGCGAGGACCAATCCCCATGTCCACGCGCGATATTCTGCATAGTAGCCAAGGCGGATGGCAGAGTACTTGTGGCCGAGTTCGTGGAAGATGAAAGCGGTTGCCACGACCACGAGGTAGAGCGGGAGACGCGAAAGGAACGCTTGGAAGTGCAGATCCCACGCAAAGGCCACGGAAAGGGTGATCCAAGAGATGAAAAGGTCCTGTAGCTCCCGCCTGCTGAGCATCACCTTTTTATCTCACGGAGAAGTATATTTAACTGAAATGGACAACCGCGCGCAGGTTTCGGCTGAACTCCTTATCGTCATCGCTGCAATGGCGGCGCTGGCGCTGTTTCTCATAGACAAGATGAACTCGTCCGCAAAGAAGCTGGGCGACAAGTACGATAGCACCACGGATAACCTGATGAAAGAGATAGACAAGCTCGGCGATACGAAGTGAGGGCACAGGTAGCTCTTGAAACGCTAATAACAATGACTGCAATAGCAGCAGCCATACTTGGAATCATGGGAACGTACTACAAGGTATGGGATGCCATTTCCACGAATTTGGAGGCAAAACGACTGGACTATGCGGTGGCGCTTGCAAGGGATGCAGCTCAGAACTGCTCGGGATCGGGATACACCGTGCATCTCCCATTCACAGTCAACTACCGCTGTGCAGGGAGTTCCATCGTCTTCTCGCTCGGAGAAAAAGAAAGGGAAATAAGGGGTATCCGCTGCGGCCCAGGAGCAGGAGAGGGGGAGACGAGGGATTTCAGCGTGCTGAACTGCGTTTTTGTGCCAATCACTTGACGTTCACACGGAATCCGCCCTCTTCCTGCTTCTGTGGAACTTTCTTGGGGAGGACAAGCTCAAGCACGCCGTTCCTATACGTTGCCTCTGCCTCTTCTGGGATCACAGGAGCGGGAAGAGCTATTGTTCTGTAGTACGAGGAGTAGCTGCGCTCCTTCAGGTAGTATCCCTTGTCCTTGCGCTCTTTCTCGTTCTTCCGCTCCGCACGAATTACAACGGAATCCTCGAAGACCCTGACATCCAAATCATCCTTATCCACGCCAGGGATCTCCGCAACCACGCGTATCTTGTCTCCCTCATCCACCACATCAACGGGTGGCGCGCGGAATGTCATCTCGTTGGAGTATGAAACGGGCACGCGCATCATATCCTCGAACATTCTGTCAATGTACTCGTGCAGGCGGCGAATCTCCTCAAAGGGGTCATATATCATCGTATCACCCCCGTGAGCACGAGTCTTGAAAGAACGAAGAAAGGATGGAAAGAAGGTGGGCCCGATGGCCTAGATGTTGATCCACCTCCAGACCATCATGGCCATCACCCCCTTTCCATCCAATATCATTTTAGTAGAGACGAATTTAAAAATGTTACGACAAAAAATTATTGACGATGACAACAAGAACTATCACAATCATCCACAGGGAGAGACCCTACAGCGACGAGCTAGAGGAGAACATACAGTGGCTGCTGTCGTCCCTGGGCGTGGCCGACGCCATGCTGGAACGCTATGCAAGAATACTCACGCACATCGCGAAGAACAACCTCAACGCAACGGAACTGGCAGAGATCCTTGGCGATCCGAGGACATCCGTTAGCTATCACGTCAGCAAGCTCGTGGACATGGGTCTCGTAACCAGGGAGGGACGGAGCTATCGGCTCCGCGCCGCAACGTTCCTCAGAAGCATAGAGGAAATGGAAAGAGACGTCATCCGCATGTTTGAAGATCTAAAAAAGGTGGCCCGCACGATTGACGAAAAAATGGGGCTGCCAAGGAGGTGAAAGATATGGTAACGCTTAAGGTAAAACGCGCCTACGATAGAGACGTTGGTAGAAAGGTGGCACGCATTCCTGCAGTCATATTCGAGGAGCTGGGAATGAAGCAAGGCGACGTCATACTCATCAAGGGCGAAAAGGAAACGGTTGCAAAGGCTTTGAGACTCGCACCAGACGATGAGTATGCAAACCCCAACATCATACGCATGGACGGAACGCTCCGCCAGAACGCCGGCGTGGGCATAGACGAGATGGTAGAAGTAGAAAAGGTCGAAGCGAAGCCAGCAACCGAAGTTCTACTCGCTCCGCCGGAGGGAGAGTATCCCAAGGAAATCCTGGACTACAGCACCGAGATCAAGGATTTCCTGCTCAACACGCCAGTGGTACAAGGGGATGCGGTTCAGACGTACATTCCCTACGGCTACCAGTACCTCGCCGTGCCCTTCGTAGTTGCCAAGACCAAGCCCGCAGGCCCAGTCATCATAACGGAGAAGACCAAGGTGCGCATATCCGACAAGCCCGTGCAGGCACACGTGAGCGATGTCACGTATGAAGACATCGGCGGACTGAAGAAGGAAATAGAGCTCATACGCGAGATGGTGGAGCTCCCTCTCCGTCACCCGGAGGTCTTCAAGCGATTGGGCATCGAACCGCCCAAGGGTGTCCTGCTCTATGGTCCACCGGGCACCGGAAAGACGCTCTTGGCAAAGGCCGTTGCCAACGAGGCAAACGCGCACTTCCTGTCCATCAACGGGCCGGAAATCGTGAGCAAGTACTACGGCCAGAGCGAAGAAAACCTCAGAAAGGTCTTCGAGGAGGCGCAGAAGAACGCGCCAGCCATCATCTTCATAGACGAGATCGACGCCATAGCGCCCAAGCGCGAGGAAACGAAGGGAGACGTGGAGAGAAGGATCGTGGCCCAACTCTTAACCCTGATGGACGGCCTGAAGAGCAGAGGCGACGTCATAGTCATAGGAGCAACGAATAGGCCCGACGACATAGATCCAGCCCTTCGCCGTCCCGGGCGCTTCGACAGGGAGATAGAGATCGGCGTGCCCGACAGAGAAGGCAGGGTAGAGATCCTGAAGATCCACAGCCGCAAGATGCCTCTGGACGTCTACTACGACGTGGCGGCGATAAAGCGTGTGGCAGAGCGCCTCGCAGAAAAGGACAAGGGCTACGAACCACTCACGAAGGCGGACACCATCGAAAAAGCAAGGGGGCTGGCCAAGAAGCTGCCAGAGGAGAAAAGGAGGAAGCTGGAAGACGCCCTGCGCGACGAGATGTTCGGCGAGATCGCGGACCTCACGGTAGGCTACACCGGTGCAGACCTGGCCGCCCTCTGCAAGGAGGCGGGTATGATAGCCCTCCGCAGGGCAATACCAGATATAAAGAAGGCAGGTGAGTCCCCGCTGCCAAAGGAGGTCCTTGAATCGTTGAGCGTGAAGTATCAGGACTTCATAGATGCGCTAAAACGCGTGGAGCCCAGCGCGATGAGAGAGGTTATGGTAGAGGTGCCCAAGGTCCGCTGGGATGACATAGGTGGCCTGGAAAACGTCAAGGCAGAGGTGCGTGAAGCGATAGAGTGGCCGCTCAAATACCCAGAGCTGTTCAAGGAGGCGGGCATAGAGCCGCCGAGGGGCATCCTGTTGTACGGTCCGCCAGGCACGGGCAAGACGCTCATAGCAAAGGCAGTGGCCAATGAAGCGAATGCCAACTTCATAGCAATCAAGGGTCCAGAGATACTGAGCAAGTGGGTTGGTGAATCAGAGAAAGCGGTGCGCCAGATCTTCAGAAGGGCAAAGCTAGTGGCTCCAAGCATAGTGTTCTTTGACGAGATAGATGCAATAGCGCCGGTGCGTGGCAGCGACACCAACAGGGTGACAGAGCGCATAGTGGCTCAGCTACTGTCTGAAATGGACGGAGTAGCGGAGATGAAGGACGTGGTGGTCATAGCGACAACGAACCGGCCAGACCTCGTTGATCCTGCGTTGCTCAGGCCAGGAAGGTTGGAGAAGCTCATCTTCGTGCCGCCTCCGGACGAAGAGGGGAGGTACGAAATCTTCAAGGTGCACACGCGGGGCATGAAGCTGGCGGACGACGTGGACCTGAAGGAGCTTGCCAGGAAAACAGAGGGCTACACGGGTGCGGACATTGCAGCGGTTTGTAGAGAGGCAGGCATGGCAGCAATCCGAGAGGCCATCAAGGAGGGCAAGGAGCACATAGATGCAGTGAGCATGAAGCACTTCGAGGAAGCGTTGAAGAAGGTGAAGCCCTCCCTCACTCCCGATCAGATCCAGGAGTATCGGGAGCTAGCGAAGAGGTGGGGGAGGGGGTAAAAGTGCTGCTATGTAATCTGACGACCTGCTGTTACACACTGACCATTAACGCAGATCTGGTTGTTTCCACACCCTGCCCGCGCACCATTATACACAGCTTGGCCATAGGCGTAAATGGAACCATCAGGCGTAACGGCTCCGACAATGGTTCCCTGGTACTCAACCAAAAGGCTGTTCTGTGGGTTTGAGGGGATAGAATGGTCATCTATAGAGCCTGCAAGGTACGCATCGCTGGCGGAAATGGCATCAATATACGATCCCCCGTATTGGAAAACAAGGGAGTGAGAAGGGTTACTCGGAACGGAGGCCGACATATAAACACTGTCACTATTAACCAAGATGTTGCCCTGATGGTCCACAAGGAAAATCAAATTGCCAGAGGAGTCATAGACTGCCCACCACGGCTGAGAGAACGTAACACCACAAACGCTGAAGGACGAAGAGGTGCTCCCAGTGTACATGACAGCAAAGGCAGGGGTAGCCACAAGCAGAGCCGCCAACAAGATAGCTATAGCTCTCATGGCATCACCCCAGCGTGATTATAACGTTGCCAGAACTATCCGCCGAAATACTCGAACCGCCAGTCCCAAGCACCAAACTACCCACGGGGATCTCCACATTGCCCTCTGATATTACATCCTCTGAGCGCAGGGCACCATAAACAACTACAGAACCAACAGAGCTTATTGCGAAGAACTTCTTTAAACCGTCGATAGTAGGGTACAAAAACTCAAGATCACTACCATTCGAGTACGTATCTACGTTTAATTCCCAATACCTGCCAGACGAATCGTACAACATAAACTGAGATGGATAAAACTCCGCCACCGTACTACCACTGTTCAAGATGCTGAGACCAGAGGATGAGTACGCAAGACGGTAATACTGAGATGTATCGGACGTGTTGACGATGTCCAAATAGCCACCAAAAGAGCCAGACCCCGAAGAAGACAAACTACCAACATTTACAAGGGCCATACCGTCAAAGTCAACGAGCTCAGACTCCGAACCGACAAACGTAAGCCGAGGCGTACCTCCGCTTGTAGTGACAGAGAGTTGGACGTGCGCGGAAGTATCGCTGGGGTCCAAAATGTAAAGACCCCCGGTAGTCAAAACGTGCGATGAAGAATCCCACTTGAAGTCAGAATCATCACAGGTCACCTGGCTGCCAGTACCGTAGCAGACGTAGCCGTTTGTTGTGGATCCAACTTGTGGGTCGGATTCTGACGCAGATATCGTAACGGTGTGTGAGGATGAGTTGAACGATACCCCGACAATTCCGCTGCCGGCAAAGCGGAGGCCGGGAGAGCCATCTGTAACTGAGAACTGCTCAGTTCCGCTGGAGTTCTGGACAGAGACGTACTTGGTGGAGTCGGAGATGTCTGCGTTGGTGATTGTGCCGTCCACGATCATGGAAGATGTGATGGAATTGGCCTGACCCTCGTTGACATACCTGCTATCGGTATAATTAGTATTCAACTCGACTGTGGCCGTTCCCCCAGATGTGGAAACGGAAATGCCGGTCCCATTCTGGACAGAGGTTATTCCCTGTAAATCAGCAGCAGGTGTCCATTTACCGGCAAGCCACTTCAGTACCTGGCCGTCAGAGGGAGTGGTAGATGATACGGGGTTACCCTGAATGCCAACAACCTTTATTGAATTGTACGTGCCGGTGACGTCGCCATTGAAGTTGGTGCTAGTTGTTAGAACAGGAAGACAGTTGGAAGAGCCGTCAGAAAGGTTAAAGCTTGAGAGGGCGCCTGATGAACAAGATATTGAAGGGTGTGCAAGCGAAACAGATGCAGCACCGTTGGACACAGATGTAGATACACCGTTGCTGCCGGAAAT
>JALTCQ010000100.1 GCA_027074515.1 Microcaldota archaeon
TTGCCGCGTGCCCTATTACGGCGGAAACGTAATAGGGCACGCGGCAACGTACAGGATATACATCAGAAAGAGCAAGGGCGACAAGAGAATCGCGCGCCTCGTGGACTCACCGCACTTGCCAGAGGGCGAGGCGATCTTCCGCGTGACTATGAACGGTATTGAAGATGAGTGAGGATCGCTGAAACGCGCTCCTCCAAACCCTTCTTTAACATATCCGCGATGACACTCGGCTTCTCGGAAACGTAACGCGTGGCGCGCCCCCTGCCGACGGTATGAACGTATCCCCTATCGCGAAGAGATGCCAATGCCATGCGCACGGTCCGCTCAGAAAGACCGGTACTTGACACTATTTCCGAGAATCGCAGGGGCTTGCCCGCACGGACCAGCGCGATGAGGACGCGGATCTCTGAACGCTTAGCACCTAAAGCCCTCAAAAAATTCTGGAACTCGCTGACGTCCACAACCATCCCCCGCAACAGTATAAAAAAGAATAGTGGAATACTCATATAAGTCTGTCACGTGTGGCAGGTATACCTCAATCTGCCAGAGATGCTGGCGCGGGTCCGATCCACGATCGGACGCACAACAGTTGCGTAATTGCCCGTCGTAGACGGGCAGTTAGCTCCGCGTCAACCGAGGATCGGTTGCGGGGGTGCCCGAGTGGCCAAAGGGGCCGGACTTAGGATCCGGTGGCTTAGTGCCTTCCTGGGTTCGAATCCCAGCCCCCGCATCAACCGCAACATCGGTTGACGCTGCCGCGAGGCCGGTGCAAGCAACCGACCACACAATGGGCTACCGTAGGTGGTCCGCAGGGGGTCAGAGGGGGCGCAGCCCCTTGGCCGATACGCGACTGCGAGCCGCGGGTCTGATCTCACGACCAGACGCACAATGTGCTGCCATGTGCAGCACGCAGGGGTACAGGGGGCGGCAGCCCCTGTTGTCACGCCAGCCGGGACGGCGGCTGGCCGGTACGCGGCTGGCGAGCAGTGGGTGCGACACTATCGGTCGCACACACATTCTATATGCTCCGCACTACACCCGCATTCTATCCGTCGTTTGTCGAAGAGCAAACTCAACAATCTTAAAACCTTGTCCCCGTCTTCAAAGCATGGCGTTCGACAAGATGAAGGCGTTCTTCGCAGATTGGGTGCCAAAAATTGATGAAGAACTCTACTCGTACCTTGAAGGAAAGATCGCGGAGCAGAAAGACCTCTTCAACAAGAGAGTGTTAGAGGATGTACTCCGCTTTGCAAAAGCTGGCGGAAAGAGAGTAAGGCCGTCTCTTGTGATCGCTGGATACCTTGGAGCCGGCGGAACGGAAACGGAAAAGGTGGTACAAGCCAGTATTTCATACGAGCTCCTCCACGTCTACCTCCTGATCCACGATGACATCATGGACCGCGATGAGAAGAGGAGGGGCCAGCCGACCGTTTGGAAGAGCTTGATGGATCACTACGTGCACGGAAGCCTCGATAGACACAATGCAGAGTCGATTGCGATGTGCGCGGGAGACATCACAAGCGAATACGCTACCCTCAGCCTAATCAATGCGGGCTTCGACCCAGAGACGACCGTGGCGGCAGTAAAGGAGATCAGGGAGATTGCAGAGCGAACAGGGTATGGCCAGGTGCTTGACGTTTCCCTGGAGCTGCTGCCCATTGACAAGGTGCGCGAAGAGGACGTCATGCGCGTCCACGAGCTGAAAACGGCAAAGTACACCATAGAAGGCCCCCTACACCTGGGTGCAAGATTGGCCGGAGCGCCAGAAAAAGTGTTCAAGGCGTACAGTGATTACGCCATACCTGTGGGCATTGCATTCCAGTTGCAGGACGATATCATCGGCGTGTTTGGTGACGAGAAGAAGACAGGCAAGCCAGTGGGTTCAGACATCCGCGAAGGAAAGAGAACACTACTCATCGTGAAGGCATACGAAAGAGCGACGCCAGAGCAGAGGAAAATACTCGAGGCGATCGTTGGAAGGGAAAGCGCAACGCCCGAGGAGATCGAAGAGGTCAAGGAAATCATCGTGGAGACTGGCTCCCTAGACTACAGCAGAAAGCTCATGGAGGAACTTATGGAGAAGGGCATTACATCTCTGGAAAATGCACCGATCCGTGAAGACATCAAGGACGTGCTCCGCGACCTGGCAGAGTACATCATAAAGAGGGAGAAGTGAACTACCAGATCACGTCAAAGGGCTTCGTGCCCTTCTTTTTCTTCATAAGGAGCTCGCGGGGGTGCGGGCCACCTTCCGCATATATAAGAACATAAGAGAGGTCGCTAAGGGCACGGGTACCAAAATCATTTGGCCTGCCCCTTGCTGCAACAACTGCCGGCGCCTTCGCGAGAAGAGGAACATCGCGGCGCACTCTCTGGAGTGTGGCGCCAGTACGAACAATATCGTCCACCAATATGGGCACATGTGGCCCCTTTGGGACATCTGCATAGAACTGCCCATCACGCTTATGAATCGGAACAAAGTGGACGCGATAGCCCATATCCTTGAGGACGTCTGCAGATGCGCGGCCCAAGAAGTACCCAGAAGACATGATTGGATAAATTCCAGGCGTCCCCTGTCCAACCACCTTCAAGACACTGCGAACCGTGCGCAGAACAGGTTCATCCACGTGTCCGAGAGCCAACGCCTTATACGCCTCGTAAGAAGGAGCGTGACCAGCAAGATCCCTTTGAACGATGGGTTGTAACCGCTCCTCGTACCTCTGAAGAACCTTCCGAACGCTACGGTGAAGAGACACCAGAGAAGAGGAATTGAGGCTTTTTAAGTATCCCGTCTCGAATCAAAAGGTGCGCTACTATATAGAGACATACGGCTGCGTGGCAAACAAAGTGGATTCCGAAATCATCATGGCTGCCCTGAAGTCAGCAGGCTTCGAAAGGGTAAATAGAGCAGAGGATGCAGACCTGATCATACTGAACACCTGTGCAGTCAAGGAGAAGACCATAGCGCACATGCTCTCAAGAATCCGACGGCTACCGAAGGATGGGAATAAGTTCGTGGTTACTGGCTGTCTCGCCAACGTTCTTCCGGACAAAATAAGAGAACTCGCACCAAACGCAGAGATTGCGGGCCCAAGGGAGTGGAACAAACTGTCAAAGATACTTGGCGTTCCGCTACCCGAGAAAAAGGCGGGCGTCCCGCAAATACGAACGGAACCGAACCTCGCGTCGGTAGTCATATCTGAAGGTTGCACGGGGACGTGCACGTACTGCGCCACGAAGTTCGCAAGAAAGTACATCACCAGCTTCCGACCAGGAGATATCGTCAGAAGCGTGAGGGAAGCGGTGGAAGGGGGACGGAAGGAAATACGGCTCACATCGCAGGACACAGGGGCATACGGCATAGACATTGGGACAAACCTGGTAGAACTACTCGGAGAGATCCTGGACAGCGTGGAGGGGGAGTACAGGGTACGTGTGGGCATGATGAACGTGGATCACGCCGTAAGGCTCATAGATGAGGGTTTGCTAGACGTTTTCGAGGATCCGAGAATATACAAGTTCTTCCACGTGCCCGTGCAGTCAGGCAACGATAGGATCCTCCGGCTCATGCAGAGGAATTACAGCGTGGACGATTTCCGCGAGGTGGTCAGAAAGATTCGCAGACGCTTCCCGCTGGCCAGCGTAGCAACGGACATCATCGTTGGCTTCCCAACGGAAACGTGGGAGGAGTTCTTAGAATCTGCACAACTGATAGAAGAGCTAAAGATCGATGTGCTGAATATATCCAGATACTCGGCGATTCCGGGCACAGTGGCGGCGCGCATGAAGGGACAGGTTTCATCCAATGAGAAGAAGAGAAGATCTAAGTATATAACCGAAGCCCACCTGCGCGTGGGCAAGGAATGGAACGAGCAGTACGTTGGAAAAACGTACAAAACACTCCTGATCGAGAGGGGGCACCACGGAGCAGTGATCGGAAGAACTGAGCACTACAAGCCCGTGGTGGTTCAAGGCGAGGAGCTTGGCGAGTTTAGAGACATATACATAACGGAAGCACTACCCCTCTTTCTCCGTGGAAAAACAGAATAAGAGCCGCGGGCGGGATTCGAACCCGCGACCTGCCGCTTACGAGGCGGCCGCTCTGCCGGACTGAGCTACCGCGGCACCAAAAACGTTCTGTTGCAGAGCGCGCCAAATCTGGGAGGCCATTGGGAGTATGGCCGAGCGCCAGCGAGTGCCATACCCGCGGGCGCGCGGCCAGAGTAGCTGGCCATGGACCCGCCGGGATTTGAACCCGGGGCCTCCCGCGTGCAAGGCGGGCGCTCTGCCGGACTGAGCTACGGGCCCATCAACAGCCGCCATCCCGGCTGGCGTGACAACAGGGGCTGCCGCCCCCTGTACCCCTGCGTGCTGCGCATGGCAGCACATTGTGCGTCTGGTCGTGAGACCAGACCCGCGGACCCGCGGGCCGCGTCGGTTCAGCTACGGGACATCGCAAAGATGCAAAGAGAAAAGGAAAAGTGGTGTTTAAAAGTCATTCGTAGCGCAGAACATCGTCAATGAACCCGCTCATGACCCTTCGGAACGCGCGTCCAGACTCAAGAACCACATCGTGGCCAGATTCAGGCAAAATAACCATATCTGCATCGGAAATCCGCTGCCAGAGGTACTTTCCGTGGCTGATCGGCACAACGGAATCCCTCTCGCCGTGAACCACGAGCACAGGAATCTTTATACGGGAGAGCAATGCGCGACCATCATAACGGAGAATGTCCTTGCCGCTCTGAATGACCACATCCCGCTTTGCGCTCTTATAAACGTCGTAGAGCCAATCCACGTTCTCGTGCGCGACGTGGTACCCAAAACGAACGGACAGGCGAGCGAACGTTTCCATATCCATCCGCTCAAGAAGAGGCAGGGCCCATTCGACCAGGTGTGCAGGGAAGCTAGACAGGCGAGCAAAGGTGGATGCGAATACCGCCCCCTTGAACTTCCCTAATGCTGCCATGCGCTGGGCAATCACCCCACCCCACGAGTGGCCGACAACAAAGTCCGCGCGCTCGTGCTCGACCAATTGTAAGAAGTCCTTAGCAGCCTGGATCGTGGTGTATGGCGGTTTTTGTTCGCTATCTCCGTGTCCGCGAATATCAGGGATGATGAGACGGTATCGCGGAGGGTATTCCTTAGGAAGCAATGGGCGCCAGTACTCCTTGGAGACAGCCCAACCGTGGATTAGCATTACGGTGGGGGCATTCTCCGGCCCTGCCACCCAGTATGCAATACGTGCACCATCCTCCGTGGTAAAATAGCGAAGATCAAGATCCACTAGCCCAGAGTGATCCAGCATATAATAAACCGCTCGAAAACTCGTAAAAACAGAGGTGGGACCGGCCGGATTCGAACCGGCGACCTCCCGCTTATCAGGCGGACGCTCTAACCAGGCTGAGCTACGGTCCCAGCCGCCATCCCGGCTGGCGTGACAACAGGGGCTGCCGCCCCCTGTACCCCTGCGTGCTGCGCATGGCAGCACATTGTGCGTCTGGGTCGTGAGACCAGACCCACGGGCCGCGTCGACCCTGGGTTACTGTCCCAAGCCAGCAACACCAAGATGGGGGAAGATGATTTTAAATGTTGATGGAAGTGCGCCGGCCGGGATTTGAACCCGGGTCGTCGGCTTGGGGGGCCGACGTCCTACCAGGCTAGACTACCGGCGCATCCTCCCGGTTGTGCGTGGGATCGCAGATCCCACCCGCGGGCGCGCGGCCAGAGAAGCTGGCCCTAGACTACCGGCGCGCAGAGTTTGGCCCCTAAATCATCGGAAACCCTCAGCACCCGGATCCCTGATCCAGCCGGCAGAATGATTTTCGTGCAGAGGGAATAAAAGGATTGACCTCAGGCACGTGGGTTAAATATCTCCCTGAAGCGACGCACACAAGTGCCAGTTTTTGCTGCTGACCAGTCCATGAATCTGCGCGCCTCAGTATCCCCACACGATCTGTAGTCGTTGACACTCTTCCTCTGAGACGCACATACCTCAGTACCGTAGTAAACAATACTGTTTCGAGCAGATGCAAGCCATTCCAACGCATTCCAGTACAGTTCGCCACGGGCGATTACGGACAGCCGATCCATATCGTGATTGTCCAGGAACACAAAGTGATCATGGGGAGCACGGATGTTTGGAAGTACTCCCAGCTTTAAAGCACGCCTAGCGTAG
>JALTCQ010000101.1 GCA_027074515.1 Microcaldota archaeon
TAATCTCCTCCCATATCTGCTCGTAACTGAGGCCGCGTAGCTCCATCACCTTGGAAAAAAGGTCTGACTCCTTTATATTATCCTCCAGCAGCTGGAGAGCATCATCCTTGGCGCTATAACGCATTAGATCCAGGAACCCACCCTCCTCGACAGGGTCATGGTTCCAGTGCTTGCGAATCTCCGTGACGGCGACGGTGCGCCTGTGGCGGCGCAGGGAACCGGCGAAGCGGATTGGGGCGTTCACCACAACGATGTCCGTTGCCTTGAAGGACGTGGTGGGGACGCCTAGGTCGTTCACAACACGGTCCCAGACGGAGTAGGCGGAATCACCGTGGATCGTACCCATCACCACGCTACCAGCCGCGCCGACACGCATGGCCTCGTACAGCACCTTTGCCTCCTTGGAACGGACTTCACCTATAACTATGGCTGAGTCACCAAGGCGCAACGCGGTGCGCAGTGCATCCTCCGGCGGCAATTCTCCCGACGCGCCGCCGGCGATGGGGCTCTTGGTCTTCAACCGCTGGATGTGGAAGCCAAGATGGCTTATCTCCTCAACAGGGATCTCAAGGGTATCTTCCTGGGTGAGTATGCGCTGATTCTGAGGAATCTCAAGGATTAGAGATGTCATGAGCGAGGTTTTTCCTGCTCCGCGCGAACCCGCCACGAGCATTGTTGCCTGGGAATCTATGAAGAAGGAGAGGAGACCTGCGCCGAGAGGCGTGATCATCTTGTTGTCTATGAACTGGGGGAGCGTCCAGGGCGTTGGTTTGTGCAGGCGGAAGGCAAAGGCAATGCCGTCGGGCGAGAGGGGGGGTCCGATAACTGCAACACGGGCGGAAACGTCTGGGAGGTCATAGTCCAAAACGGGGTGACTCTCATCGAAGGGGCGGCCGCTCATGGCACGGAACTTTGATACGAGGGAGAGGGCGTCCTCCGCGGAGAGAACCACGTTGCTCTGGCACTGGCCGTACTCGGAGTGAACCAAGTACACGGGTTTTGCGCCCAGTGGAGCGTCCACGTAGATATCCGTGATCTTCTTATCCATGAGGAGCAGTTCGAGGAGGCCGTAGCCCACGGTGTGCCTCGCGAGTATGTTGGCAAGGAAGCGCACGTCCTTGGAGGATAGTTTCACGCCCTGTTTCTTCGCCACGTCGCGGATCGTGTCCTCATAGATCTCAAGGAACTGCTCGCGCCCGGGGGTGCCGTGCATGAGGATGGCGGACTTCGGGGCATACTGGGAAACCAATTCCTTGGTCTTCTGCATAACGACGTACTGCTGCTCGGGGAGGGAGAATTCGGGCGGAATCACATAGTAGAGCGGTTCTACCTGGTCAGGGTGCTTGTATATGAAAACCTCGGCGTCGAGAACACTGTACTGGTCCAGCAGTTCGAGATCCTCCTCCGCTGCAAGGAGCACGCGAGATTCCACGAAGGACGGCTTGAGCTGAGGCTGAAAGATGAGAGAGTAGAAGGAACGGTCCTTGGGAATCTTTCCGATGCGCAGGATGTACGACTTTGCCTTCGAGATGAGTGCGGTGCTCTCCATAACCGCCTTGACCGTTTTCAGGATCTTCAGGAGCTTCGCAGCGCACTCCTTAAACTGGGGGGCGGCCTCTGCCTTTGCGCTTACCCGCTTTATCAGCCCAAGGGTCTGGACGTAGGCGGAAACGGGATCGGACATCCAGACGTCGTGGAGAATCTTAACGAGGTCCGTGCCCTCCTTCTTGAAGGCCTTCGCGCAGTTCTTACCCATGTTCTCGACGACGGAGAAGCTCCACAAACCGGCGTCCTTGAACTTCCGCGCGGCAAGGGCAACATC
>JALTCQ010000102.1 GCA_027074515.1 Microcaldota archaeon
AATCGCCTCATCCTTTGCGATCAGATGCCCCTTACCCACCTTCGCGCTGCGCACCTTGCGGCGCTTCACGCGGAAGCCTGGGCGCTCAAGGGAAACGGATACATCCATGCCGAATATTCCGATCTTGGGATCATACTTCACACCGGGAATATTGATGTACTCGTGGATACCAAATGAGAAGTTCCCGAACTCGTCAAAGGAGGACTCCTTGATCTTGCGGTCCACCGCGTCAAGGGCCTTGTTGAGGAACTCCTCCGCAGCCTTGCCACGGAGTGTGACCTTGACGCCTATCTTCAGGCCAGGACGAATACCCCACTTGGGAATCTTCTTCTTGGCCTCCGTTTCCACAACCTTAGCGCCGGTGAGTCTCTGGAGCAAGGTCTTTGCCTTCTCTAAGCGCTCTCCGGGCTCTCCGACACCGATATTCACCACGACCTTCTCAATGCGGATGCGCCTCATGGGGTTTTCCTTCTTCTCTGCCATGTCCATCGCCTCACCGCAGTGTTATTACCGGCGCTTCTCTACCCACAACGAAGACGTTGCGGGCGGCCGTCTCTATGCTGGTATCTCCCACGGACACGTTCACGGCACGCTCACGGATGAGGTCGCCGGGTATGACCTCGTTGAGCGTACCAACGGTGCCCGCGTGACGACCAGATAGGATGTAAACCATGTGGCCCTTGTCCAGACGCAGCACATCCTTTATCTTCTGGTCTGGAACGGATACAACGAGAACATCACCGACACGGACGTCCTTGTGGGCGTCGTCCAGCAGGAAGCTCCTGCCGTCGTGGGTGCCCACCTGAATCCTCCCGCCGCGGATGGTAACCTTCCTCTCAACGCGGGAGAGCTTAATGCCCTTCTCGGATTCGGGCACCTCTATGGCAGTAATCCTGCCCTTGTCGTCCAGAAGGACGCGGAACACCTTCTCGATCTCGGGGATCTCTATAACGTCCATGAGACCCACAGGGAAGCGCGGATCCTTGCGAACCACGCCGTCAACGAGAACCTTGCTGGACTTGATTATGAAGTCTGCCTCGCGAGCGTTGTAGGTAAGCCCGAGAAGATCCCTCACGAGAACACGGAGGGGCACGGAACGCTCCTTCGGGTGAGGGCCTGGACGAACGTTGGTAACCCAAGCGCCGAACCTGCGCTTGCGGCGGATCTTCCAGGCCTTTGGAGCCGCGAGACGCTTGAGGTGCCGAGAACCACCACCAACCAATGCCATTATGAGAACCTCCTTTCGTCGCTCGTGTCAACCTCAATGATCAAGAGGTTTGACGGATCCAGCGGAATCATAATATCCTGACCCTTCGCGTTCTGGCGCTGGACGCCCTCCACGAAGACCTTGTAGCGGCGCAGGTCCACGCGGACCACTGTGCCTTCGTGACCGCGGAACTTGCCGCGCATCACGCGCACCTTATCGCCCTTGCGAACGGGAAGAGAGCGCTTGCCCAGCTCCTTCTGTAGATCCTTGGAGACGTGGGCCGCCACGAGCTTGTGGCGAAGGTGGAGAGGCGCCCGAAAACGGAACTTCCTCTGCTTCCTTGGCTGATAACCGATCTTGATCGCCATGGCTCACACCACTATAGATGCGATCCTCACGATACGGGAGAATCGCTCTCCAACCTCCTTTGCCACGGGTCCCTTGATCTCGGAACCCTTTGGCTCGCCGGCGTCGTTAACGAGCACGGCGGCGTTATCCTCAAAAACGATCCTGGAACCGTCTGCACGGCGGTAGGGCATCCTTTGGCGGATGATAACCGCCTTGACGATCTTCTTCTTCATATCGGGCGTACCCTTGACC
>JALTCQ010000103.1 GCA_027074515.1 Microcaldota archaeon
CCCCGGTGCTGTTCACGTTGTCACCCACGCCCATGCTGACCACACGGGAGCCGCCAGGAAGACTACAGTCATCACCACGCCCGGAACACACGAGATTCTTCGCGTTCTCGGATATTCGACGTCAGAACCGCTTCGAGAGGGTGCAATACGTGTTTTTGGAGGGACCGAGGTTTCCTTCATTTCTGCAGGGCACATTCCTGGCTCCGCTCAGGTGGTAGTGAACAACGGTCGAACTATTGTTGTGACTGGTGACTGGAAGATGGAGTCGGACGTTCTCGAGCCTGGCGCCGAGGTCCCAGAATCTCCAGATGTTCTCATTCTTGAGACAACGTTCAGCGCCCCACAGTATCGTTTTCCACCTCGCAAGGAAACGTACGAGCGCATGAAACGGTGGGTCTTCGCGAATCTCGGTATTGGTAACCACGTCGTGCTTTTCGGCTATGCCACTGGCAAATCCCAGGAGCTCACGGCGCTCCTCAACTCTTGGGGCATCAGTCCCATCGTTCCGGAGCGCACCCATCTCATCAACCAGCTCTTTGGCTTGTCGGACATTTTGATAGGTTCTGGAGACTGGGAGAGGGTTTTCGATGAGCCGTCCGTCTTTGTCTTGCCCCCTAACTTCTCTGACGTTCTTCCCGGTCTTGAAGCGGAGCTAAAGCGCCCCGTGGTTGCCAGATCTTGCTCTGGATGGGCTAGAAACGGCTTTCAACTCTCTTCCCACGGCGATTTTGAGCAAAGCATTAGATACGTGGAACGTGCAGAGCCGAAGACCATCCTCACGTATGGAGGGAACGCCGTTCAGTTCGCTACGATCCTTCGAAGAATGGGCTACGATGCTGCACCTCTCCTTAGAACGGTTTTGATCTGAGCGTTGAGAAGAAGAAAGGGGAGAAAAACTCTCCCGCTGGTCGGCGCTCAACCAAGGTTCATTGCCCTGGCCGCGAGCTTGATGTCGTCTGCAGTGATGGTCTTCCTCTTGGCGTGGCGTGCGTACTGCACGGCAGCCTCGGTTATCTGGCGTGCAAGGTCCTCAAGGATGTTGGCGAGAACCTTCACAGCCTCGTCAGAGACGCGCTCAGCGCCGGCCTTCCTAATCAACCTGTCAACAGGTGCCAACTGTAGCTCGGTCATGGTTTTCCACCTCCGCACTTCAATATACGAATTACCCATATAAATACTTTTCGCTTTTTGCTCGCTGATTGACGCAATCTGGCGTTGATGCAAGGGGCTCTCGACTACCTGAATATAAAGCAGTTTCCAGACAATATCATACTGATGGCCTCGACCCAGAGCATCGATTACGTGGAGCACCCACTCATAAAACCGAAGACTGTGGAGGCCAGGCTTTATCAGCAGCTCATAGCCACGGCAGTCCTCGACAGGGGCAGCACCCTCGTGGTTGCACCAACTGCACTGGGTAAAACGGTCGTTGCAGCCCTCGTTATTGCTGAACGCCTGAGAAAGAACTCAAATGGTAAAATCCTTTTCCTCGCACCGACAAAACCCCTCGTTCTCCAGCACGCGGAATCGCTTCGAAGAATTCTTAACCTTCCAGAAGATGAAATCGTTGCGTTCACAGGTTCCCTCTCGCCGAAGAAGCGCGCGGAGCTCTGGAAGACTGCAAGGGTAGTTGTAGCCACACCGCAAACGGTAGAAAACGATCTCATCCGTGGCAACGTGGGCCTGAAGGATGTTGTGCTCCTCGTGGTGGATGAAGCACACCGCGCAGTGGGCAACTACCCATACGTGTTCATCGCAGAGCGATATGTCTCAGAGGCGGATGATCCGCTGGTTCTCGCACTCACGGCATCCCCCGGCGGCAGCGTTGAAAAGATCCAGGAGGTTATGCGTAACCTGCACATCAATCACGTGGAGATACGGACTCCTGAAGACCCCGACGTCAAGCCATACGTCCAGAAGATCCGAACGCACTGGGTTCGCGTGGATCTACCCTCCGAGTTCAGGGAGGCAAAGCACCTGCTTGAAAGGGCCATTGCCATTCGTCTCAGGCGGCTGAAAGAAATGGGCGTGGTGGATTCTGCGGATGTGCGCGCCTACTCAAAAAAGGATGTCTTGGGACTTCAGGAACGGCTCCAAGCGTCTGTTGCAGAGGATCCCAACAACCAGGATACTTATGAAGCCATACGCATTGTGTCTGAGATTCTCAAGATTCAGCACGCCCTTGAACTTCTCGAAACACAGGGTGTGGCGGCTACCAACGCGTATCTGGAGCGTATTTTCTCTCGGTCATCCCTTTCATCCGCACCAAAGTCCTTGAAGCACGTGGCTCTGGATCCATACGTCCAGGAAGTGCGTAGGATCGTTCGCCAGATGCATCTCCGCGGCTACGAGCACCCCAAGTTGGACCGCCTCGTGGAGATTCTATCACGGTTTTTCAGGGACCATCCAGACGCAAGGGCTATTGTCTTCACTCAGTACAGGGACACGGCAGCCAAGATCGTGGACGTTCTTTCAAAAGCGGCGGGTATTCGGCCCGTGCGCTTCGTTGGGCAGGCGTCTCGCGAAGGAGACAAGGGCCTAAACCAGAAAGAGCAAAAAGCAATACTCGACGCGTTCCGTTCGGGCGAATACAATGTCCTTGTGGCTACATCCGTGGCAGAAGAGGGTCTCGATATCCCTGCGGTGGACCTCGTTGTCTTCTACGAGGCGATTCCATCGGAAATTCGTAGCATTCAGCGTAGGGGACGAACAGGGCGTTTTGGGACGGGTGAAGTATACGTGCTCATCGCCAAGGGCACCCGGGACGAGGCGTATTACTGGTCCGCCCGCGCGAAGGAGCGCAGGATGATAGAAACCCTGAAGAAGCTGAAAGCAGTTTTTGATGCCAAGGATTCTGCCCAGAGAGCCATAACAGAGTTCGTTCAGCCGAAAAGAGAAGTACAAGGCAGCAAAAAGAAGTATTTGGTCATCGCGGACTACAGAGAGCGTGCTTCCGGCGTCGTCAGAGCACTGGAATCATTCCCCGACGTCCACGTGTCCCTTAAACAGTTGCCCGTGGCTGACTACGTTGTTTCGGACCGAGTTGCCATAGAGCGCAAGAGTGCTGCAGATTTCGTGGCGTCCCTCATCGATGGACGACTCTTCACGCAGGCCGCCGAACTTTCGTCCCACTTCGCGCGACCCGTTATCGTAATCGAGGGTGGTGATGTTTATTCGGTTCGGAATGTGCATCCCAACGCCATTCGCGGCGCAATATCCTCACTGATTGCTGACTACGGAATATCTCTTCTTTTCACGAAGGATCCTGGAGATACTGCCGCATTCATACGTGCACTTGCTCGCCGTGAGCAGGAGGAGGGCAGGGAAGTTCGAGTGCGCGGTGAGAAGAGAATACTATCCCTTCCTGAAATGCAGCAGTTCATAGTGGAGTCCTTGCCCTTCGTTGGACCGAAGCTTGCCAAGGAGTTGCTCCGGCATTTTGGGACAGTGGAATCTGTTTTCACGGCATCGGAGCGAGATCTTGCGCAGGTGGAGGGAATCGGACCCAAAAAAGCGAAGGAAATCCGGAAGGTGCTCACTGAGCCATTCCCAGACTCGGAATCGGAGCATGACAACGCTTAGACAGATTTATAAATCTTCCCCCAGCCTATTGTAAAGTAGTGTGAATAATCCGTAAATTTTATGCATTAGGAGGTGTTCACTTGGCAGTTTGGCACGGTAAGAGCAATAGGAAGTTCACAGGCGGACTTAGAAGGACACTTCGCGCTCGTATGCGCAGGAAGAGGGAGATGGGCAGGCTTTCCGTGCTCACCACGCTTTCAGAGGCTGATGAGCGCAAGGTTATCCGTGTTCGCGGCGGTAACTACAAGGTTCGCCTGAAGAAGGCTGCATATGCCAATGTCGCGGATCCCAAGACCGGCAAGGTTCAGAAGGTCAAGATCCTTTCCCTCGTGGAGAACAAAGCACACAGGCACTTCATTCGTTCTAACGTCATAACGAAGGGGGCCATCATCGAAACGGAGCTCGGCAAGGCCCGTGTCACGTCCAGGCCAAACCAGGACGGCGTGGTGAACGCCGTTCTACTGTAATATTTTTACGATAGTTCATAGTGGGTGGTATTGTGAAGGGGACCGGCAGCACATTTAAAAAGCTTGTGTTCGTGGGGGAGTACATGCATTCTGTTGGAAGATACATCGTCGCACAGGGCCGTGCCGACGCGGTTCCCCGCATTGGTGCGACCGTTTTTGACAAGTATGGTCGGCGGCTTGGTGTGGTTACCGACGTGTTCGGCCCTGTTCGGTCCCCATTCCTAACGTTGAAGGGAAATAAAGCCCAGCAGTATTTTGCACGTGGGTCCGATCTGCTGGGCAAGGTATCCAGGTGATATTTATGGGAAACAAGCTTGTATGTCCTGAGTGCGGCTCGAAGAACATCGTTTTCGACCGTACTCGCGGTGAATGGGTTTGCAGGGATTGTGGTTATGTCTTCGACGAGCCCGCGGTGGACTCTGGCCCGGAGTGGAGGGCCTTTGACTCTGACCAGATGGAGGCGAGGGCACGTACTGGTGCGCCCATGAAGGAAACGAAGATTGGCAAGGGCCTCACAACGATCATAGACATGCATAACCGAGATACTCGTGGATCTCAGCTCGCACAGTCCACGAAGGCGCAGATGTTCCGCCTGCGCAAGTGGCACAAGCGAACCACAGTATCGTCCTCTACGGAAAGGAATCTTTCTGTTGCGCTCACGGAGATCAAGCGCATTGGATCTTACTTGAACCTTCCCGACGGTATCATAGAGGAGGCCGCCGCCCTATACCGTAAGGCTGTGGACAAGGGCCTCATACGGGGCAGGCTCATCGAGGCAGTGGTTGCTGCCGTCATCTACGCGGTCTGTCGCATTTACGGCATACCACGAACCCTTGACGAGATTTCCGAGGCATCTGGACTTTCCAAGAAGGATATTGGCAGGACTTACCGCTTCATCGTTAACGAGCTGGGCATAAAGGTGCCTCTCACAAACCCTGTTTATTATGTGCCGAAGTTTGCCAGCGCGCTGGGCCTCTCTGGAGAGGTGCAGGAAGAAGCAATCCGCATCCTGCAAAAAGCCATTGAAAAAGGCCTTCTTTCAGGCAGAGGACCTACCGGCGTTGCAGCAGCGGCGGTTTACATTGCAGCACTTCTCAAGGGCGAGCGCAGGACGCAGAAGGAGGTTGCCGAGGTCGCAGGCGTCACGGAGGTCACGATACGCAACCGCTACCGCGAGCTGAAAAAGGAGCTAAACATTCCCGTGAACGCTTGATTTTTATTCCCTATTTTTGTTCATAGTTTGTTACGGGACAGGTCGCGACCGCCATATCGGTCGACGCTGGCGCGAGGCCAGTTGCAAGCAACCGACCACACAATGGACTACCGTAGTGGCCCGCAGGGGTACAGGGGTGCAACCCCCGTGGGGGATGGCGGCTGTGCGCGGGGCCGTGGTGTAGCCTGGCCTAGCATTCAGGCTTCGGGAGCCTGAGATCCCGAGTTCGAATCTCGGCGGCCCCATGGGGGCACTGCCCCCTATAACCCCTGTGCGCTACCTTCGGTAGCCCTTTGTTTGTTCTCGTTGTTCAACTATTTGGTCAGCGGGCAGAGCGTGTTCAAAACTCGCCAGCCGCGTATCGGCTGGGTGGCTATCGCCCCTATAACCCCTACCGCGTATGTGCTGGTTCTTCAGATTTACGGCGCTCGTTTGCTGGCTACTTTTGTAAATCGGGATTAGGGGAATGGGGGGGTGTTTATCGGAAAGCATCCGTTCCAAAAACCCTTTATATGTGGGAAACGTCCTTACACACATGATAGGCGAAATCGTGGAAAGGGTTGTCTTTGACGACGATTACTGGGACGAGGTGCTTGTTTTCGCCCGTTATGAGGTGCAGAAGCACGTGGATGCAGGATACTCTTTGGACAGATACTTTGAAAGCCACGATGCATGGGGCAGACGCAGGATTTTCGCGGAGCTTTCGAACGATGACACGGCCATCACCATCTTTGCCAGTCCCGAAGACGGTATCGTGATTGCCCGTCATCCCAAAGCAAAGAACGAAGAATCGGCAATTGCAGTAGCACGTGCGTCAGAAT
>JALTCQ010000104.1 GCA_027074515.1 Microcaldota archaeon
GGGATTTAGGGCCAAGAGAGCGGCCCGAAGATCACGCACCCGTTGGTGCATTACCAGCACCCTGAAGCTGGGACAGTGTTGCCTCGATCTTCTTCTTCAGCTGGAGAAGCGTAGCCTCAATCTGCTTGGCCTTCTTCTCGAGAGATGCCTTCTTGATGGAGAGGGATTCCTTTCTCTCCTGGAGCTCTTCCTTGAGCACGGAGACGCGCACCTTGACGAGCACGGGCCCAGCAGCCTTGTATGCGAACTCGTCCTCCGTCTGTTCCAGCGCCTCCAACGCATCGTCTATGCTGTGAATTTCAGCATCCATCCGCGCGAGCTGATTCTGTATGATCGCGAGCTGATTCTGGAGCGCCTGGTAGTTAACGATATCTGCCTGAACTTCCTTGGGAATCTCCACATCACTCACCTCTGCAAGAATATAGATCAAAGCCCTTTATCAAGGTTCTCAATGAGGTATAGCCAACGCGCGTAAGAGTTCAACGCGGCCCGCAGGGCAGAAAGATCCTTGGCGCGAATAATAGCGACCAGATCCTCACCCTCTGAACGCAGGTCAACCGAGAACCTCTTCGAAGTGTTTAGCTCTGGCTTAAGAGCAGATATTGCAGCCGATACTGCACCCTCCGAGCTCAAAGAAACACGGATCACTGCTCCAAGGCCCTCGGGACCGCACTCCATCCAGTCACCTCGAAGCTAGGGCCGACCCTTTCTCCTTCATACTCAAAATGCACATTTCCGCCCCGCTCCACGAGCACTACTGCATCGTCGTCGCAATCCAGCGGGGCAAACACGCGAGCGAGCACATCTCCGTACGTTTCTGCATCAACACAGAGGCCGTCAGCATTCACGCGCCTTGCACGCTCCCCACGGTCCAAAAGCAGGGAAACCGAAGAAATATACATCTGCCCCGCCCAGTTCCACGAGCCTGGGCGCACATCCATAACGCGGAGAGCAGAAGGGTTACCCTTCGTCTCAAGGACAAAAATTACCCTTGAAAAACCATCAGCCACGGCCCTGTCAGCGACAGTGCGCACAGACGCCTTTCCGCGGTTAACGCACAAAGAATGGGGAATAACGGAAGAGAGCTCCCGGCAGAAGCGCCGTGTTCTACGGGACGGCTTCCGGGATGTAGTCAGCAAGATCATACTACCGCGCCTTGACCAGCTTGACCACAGCTGGCCGTGCCTTGAGGATCATCCTGTGGCCGCAGTATGGGCAGCGCACGGCGATCCGCGGGAGCTCGTCAAAGCTGTGGCCGCAGTATGGGCACACGTAGGTCATGCAGATCCCCTCTTTGCCTCAAGGGACTTGCGCACCTCTTCACCCACGATAGTCACAATCGTGTAAGCACCACCGGCGAATATGGCGCCACACTTCTTGCACTGGTAGATGCCGCTGCCAACGCGCTTGACTGCACGTGCGCCGCAGCGGGGGCAAACCATCTTTGCCTTTTCCTTCTCCTCTATGCGCTTTACTGTCTTGCGAATCTTCACACCGTAGCGGGGGCCGAATCGGCCTGCGCTACCAACCTTTTTCGTGCGTCCCATTAGATCACCTTCTTAACGATCTCTCTGAGGTATTTGCCGCGGTCTATTGCCCTGTCAAAGACAAGGGACAGCTCCTCCTTCGTAAAGGCGCCCTCACCGCCCTTCTGAATGGCAGTGACGGAACCGTCATCCACGGTTGCCACGGAAATGCGTGCGTCCGCGGCTCGCATCTCGTCGGCGCTGGGGTCTACGAAGATCGCGTTACCAATCTTAACAAAGGTAGTCAATAAAGGTATTTCGGACACTTCCAACGGTCTGTCGTAATCACCACGGACGATGGTGGGGGTATCTCCGTCCCACTCCACCACGGGGATCTTAGATGTGGCCAGTGCCGTGATTGCAGCCATGCTTGCCGCATCGAAGAGGTTTCCGTTGTCATCAAGTACCCTTAGATCCACAAAGACGAGCCAGACCCACTTACCCGGCTCCACGGCCAGTTTTTCAAGATCTATCGCATTGGATTCACGGATACCGCGATCCACAACCCTCGCGAGCTCTATGGCATTCTCATCAGGCGGACCGGGCTCAAAGGTGGGGTTCGCCATGGGGAGAAGCTCCGCATCAACCATCACCGCGCCCTTGTTGGGCGTATCGGGGAAGGGAGAGCCCAGCTCGTACTTGACACCGGCAGCAACCTTGGTACCACCGAGGTCCACCACTGCTGAACCATCCGCGTTGGCAAACACGTCTGTCGCGATGCTGATCGGTCGGTAATCCAGTGGTCCTCGCCTATCAAGACGCAGTCCGCGGAGCGCAAAGCGACGAACGCGATCCTTGTCAAACTCCCAAATGAACTCATTGCTCATTTTCAACCACCCTCTGGTACTTCTCCTTCAGAGCCTGGCGCTGAAGAGCGGATATTTCCTTCGCCTTCTTTATGCCAAGCTCCACGAGCTCGTCAAGATCCTTCTTGGCGATTCTACCGTCCATCTGTGCAAGGGTAATCTCCTCCGTGCGGGGGACAACAGCCATGGGGAAGTCCACCGCGTCGGGGGCGTCCTCTTCAAACTTCGTCAGGTCCGCCACAAGATGTCCGTAAGCCCTGCCAACCGCAACCGCTGCAACGAGGTCCTTCATGGGAATGCCAGCATCTGCAAGGGCAACAGAGGCGGCGGTTATGGCGGTGACACGGGTGCCAGCATCCGCGGAAAGAAGCTCCGCAAAGATGTCAATGGCCGTCATGGGGTATTCGTTGGCGAAAACCACGCCCTGCAAGGCCTCTCGCGAAACCTTTGAAATCTCAATCTCCCTGCGGCCAGGGGCAGGCCTCTTGCGTTCAGGGACAGAGAATGGTGCCATCGTGTATCGGAAACGAAGAACGGCACGGTAAGGATCCGCCACGTGGCGCGGAATCGGCTCCCTGGGGCCGTGAACGGCAACGATGGCAACGTTACCCTTGAAGTGCTCCCCAACAACTTCATAATCACCGAACTCGTCCCCTATCTTGTCCAAAAGCTTTGCAGGGACATCAACGAGGTACTTCTTGCCCCCCTTTCCCCTGGGAATGATGTAGAACTGCTCGCGGAGGGACTCTACTTTGTTATAGGTCTTCTCGGAAACGGCGATGCGCTTCATGGTGATGCCCCAGTCAACGCGGGCAGAACCATCAGCCTGATCCAAAACGCCTGCTTGGATTTTAATCTCACGCAGCTCGTCAAACTCCCTTCCATCAGACCTAATATCAATTTTCTTTGCCTTCTTCGCCATTTGACTCACTCTCCGAAATGCGATCCTTAATATACTCTGCTATGCGATCCGTAAGACCGTGTGTGTGTGCCTCTCGCTCTATCTTGTATATAGCGTCACGGGCGATGTCGGAATAGCCACCCTTGATCCAAATCCGGCCGTTTGCCCCCACAATAACCCTGGAGCCAGTCAGATTCTTTATGTTAGTGATCATGCTGGCGTTCTTGCCTATCACGCGGGGGACACGGGGAGACGCGATGTATATGAGCTCCCCACCCTCCAGTTTCCTGGCATTCTCTATGACTGAGTTCTTTACCTCGTCAACGAAGCGAACGGTAGCCACAATAACGTCGCCATATTCCAAGGGCTCTCGCACCTGATCCCTGGGCAAGAATGCCTTGTACGGGGAGTTTATGTCCACGTCGTACCCAGGAATCTTCACATCAACGACGATACCGACAACCGTATCCCCCTGTTTGGGTACGTAATTGCCCTCGAGGGGAACAACGCGGGCCATGCCGTTCCTGAGCTCCGCAAGCCCAAGAACCTTTGCAATAACCTTTCCGTCTTGCACGTAAACCCCTGGGCCCAGTTTCACCCGTTCCTCCGTTATAACCTCACCAGGAGTCACGAGCCACCTTTGTACATCTTGTTGCGCGTTTGCATCCTTTTCATCTGTCATATCCATCACTCCAAAATCTTGGATTCTAAATCACCGTGCGTTATCTGGGCGAGATCGTGAAGCACCTCTTCCACCATGCCTGCGGGGACCTCCAGAACGACGGAAAGTGAACCGTCGTTACCCCATGCCTCCCTGATCACCTTGTAAGCACGCACGTGGGAGTACGCCTTGGACGCATAGGTGGCAGGAATGCGAAGGGCGATCTTGCGCATCTCCATGCGAATGGGAATCACCTTGCGCAGCGCGGCAACGACATCCTCCACTTGCTCCTCTGGCTTCTTGAATATATCTACGTGCACCTTTGCCTGGTCCATTGCGTTGAGTATGCGCTGGAGTGGGTGGGGCGTTCCTGTTCGCGGATCCACGGCCCTCCTTGCGATGATGCTCGCCACCTTGTTGCGAACCTCCTCGTACAGCATACGCCGCTGCTCGGTGGTGAGATGCAGTTCTCCGTGCTTGATTATGTATTCCGCAACCTTGTAGGGATCCGTGGTTCCAAAGGTCTTCTCAACGAGCTCCTCGGAGGCACGGTCCCCCTTCTTCGCATCCTTGTAAACGTCGGGGGAGGCAAGGAGATCGTCCATGTTGACCTCTTCGCCACGCCTGAGCCTCCAGGCAAGATCCGGATCCACGAGCATTTCAAATTTGTGGCCACCACGCTCGTATCGCACGATGATGGCCTTATCAACGCTCACCATAAGAATCACCCGAGATACTTTGCGATCTCATCTTCGCTGAACACGTGCACTGCCTTATCGGACTCGATGGTCGCAAGGATCAGCCTGTTCGGCGTGAGCTTGTCCCCCTCATCAAGGGTGCTGTTGATCGCCTCGATGGCAAGGGCGATTGCGTCGTCTCGCGCCATTCCTTCCTTCCACTTCTCCTCTAGAATGCCCATGACGTCGTACTTCTTCTTTCCAATTGCGTCTGCGTAGTATTCCAAGAGCGTTCCAGAGGGCTGCGTCTCGTAGAGGTGCGGCGCATCATTGTAGCCAGCAATGAGGAACGTGACGCCAAAAGGCCTGGTGCCGCCGTACTGCGTATATGCCTGCTTTATCTTGGCGATCTCCTTCGCCAGACGCTCCACGGGAATGGGTTCGTCGTAGAGGATCCTGTACTGCTCTGCAACGTCTCTCGCGTAGTCTGCAAGGGCCCGTGCATCGCCAACGAGCCCAGCATATATCAGGGCGATGTGATTATCGATTATGAAGAGCTTTTCAAGCGTGGGGGAAACGAGTAGCTTCGAGTTTACCCTTTTATCAGCAGCGAGGAGCACACCACCATCGTACACGATCCCGACGCCCGCCGTGCCGAACTCCGCAGCCTTCGTGGCGTACTCTACCTGATAGAGCTTGCCGTCCGGCGAAAACACCGTGATTGCCCTGTCGTACGCAGCTGCCCCAGAAAACGGATACATTCAGTCTCACCTCTCTATTCTATGATGGGTTCAGAAAAGGTTTAAAGCGGGACTTCCAGATGTGAAGGTGCTGGACGAACGAACGCGAAGGACGCTGAGAAAAATCTCTGCGCTGGAAAGACCGTCAGGGGCGATGGACCAGATACTACCGATAGCGGAAAAGGTGCAGGAAATGGCGGATAGAATGGGCCATAACGCCCACGGCTTGGACCGAGAGATTCCCGAGTTCGGAGATGCCATACATGCCGTGATCGCAGACCACGAGCGAGACCTGCACGAAATAGATCGAAAGCTACGCGTAATCCGAGAAGATAATGAGATTCTGCTCTCAGAGGCAAAAAGGATACAGGGGCAACCAGCGACCACGATGGACGAAAAACTGCGACGGATGAAAAGAATCGTAACTATACTGGAGGAGATTGCCGAAATGAAGGAAAAAACAGAAGGTCTGGAAAGAAAGAGGCAAGAAAACGTGCACTCCCTGTCAAATCTATTCGAAAGAGCGCCCATCGCGTACTTCATCCACGTGAAGCGGCGGGGAGACGAAGGAAAGATTCACCCCGCAGTCACGGAGGCGTTCTTCCACGCGATCGCAAGAAGAAAGAGAAAAATGGCGTGATCAGCCCTTCACCACGCCGAGAGGCACCATTTTCGCAACTTTCTTGGCAATCCCCGCAATCTCAACGGACCTTATGACCTCATCCACGTCCTTGTACGCGTCTGGAGCCTCCTCTG
>JALTCQ010000105.1 GCA_027074515.1 Microcaldota archaeon
GAGGAGGACGATGTTGATTATTATTCTGATAGCTACGGTTAGCACGGCGCTGGCCCAGCCGCTCCTTGCTGTTTCGTGCCCTGAGACTGTATACCAGCACGAACTGTTCTCCTGCACGGTCCTCATGTACAACGACTCTGCAAGCGACGTGAACATCACGTATTACGCGCATTTCAACAAGGGTCTCGCGCGGTTGCAGTCCAACGGGCACGGAAAACTTGCAATAGATTCATTCACGGAGTTAAACGAGGAGTTCAACGCGTGGGCTGTGGATCGTGGCACAGACATTTTTCTCTTCGAATACGGGCAAAAGGGCGTCGATTCCATCGCGGGGAAGCGTGTAGAAATCGTTCAATCCCCCCTCGTGCTCGATCTGAGGAAGTTCAAGGTTTCTGCAGGTCAGAAAGCCGTGGTTCGCGCAAGGGTCGTGGGAAAAGGAGAGCTCGCCAGCGTGCAAATCGTCCTTCCCCCCGGTGTCTACGGTTCCAAGCGCGTGGACCTCGGTGACGTGGATGGGAAGGCAGATTTCAACATATCGATAACCACAGATCCATACTATATGGGGCCCGTCACGATTCCGTTCTACCTGCGATTCTACGATGATTCAGGTGAGCACGTGGAGCGCTACGACGTGATAATGGACGTTTCCCCGTCGCTCCAGGTGCTTGCGATGGGTGCCGCGTTCCTCTTGCTGATCGTGGGCGCAATATACCTCGGGATCCGGAGAATTAGAGGAGGTGCTCCAAGGAGCGAAGAGGATTAAACGCGGAGTTCCACGATGTCCCCGTCGTGGAGAACGTAGTCGAGGCCCACGGTCTGGCCCGGGAATCGCGTGGATCCCCACACCCTCGCCTGCTTCACCTCCTTGTTGGGGAAGATCCTCTCCGCAATGTCTGCAACTGTGCTTCCAGCACGCAAAACAATGGGTTCCGACGACGGCTTTCCCCGTGGCGGCTTCGTGTACACGCGTATGAGGCCGAGGGCCTTGAACATCGCCATCTTCGTTGCTTCGAGATCGTTCGGATCGAAGACGACCTTGTTCACGTTGGGAATAGAGTCAAACAGCCGCACATTTCTCTCGTCGGCCAGATCTGCCTTCATACCCACGAGGATTGCGGGCAAAAACCTTGCTGACTCGTTTATTGCCAGCATGAACTCCTCCGGCGTGGTTCTTTCAAGGAAGGTTATCACTGCGCTGTGTATGCCATAGGTTTGAAGGATATCTTGGTAGAGTTTTCTGTCGCCCTCCATGAATGATTCGCCGATGAATTGATATCCGCCAGAGTACCTGCGCTCCACGCGAACGTTGGGCGGCTTCTTGTTCAGGTATATGTCCTCGTCGCGTAGGAACTCCACGAGCATGCGAACCTGTTCAATTGGATCCCTTGTCAGATCCACCACGAGCGCCACCGCATCTGTGGATCGCATGGTGGCAAGCCCAATTCGCCCCATCTTTGAATCGCCATAGCCCTCGAAGTATGAAGGGATTTCAACGAGCTGAACCTTTCCACCACCGGCAACCATCATCCCGGGCGTGGGTTCGGTCGTGGCAAGTGGATAGTCCGTTGGCTCCACTGGCGCGTTCGTGAGTTTAGACAGGAGGAACGTTTTTCCGGAGTTTGGGAATCCGAAGAGCACGGTCTGGAAACCATCCTTCGGTATGATCCTTATCCCACCGCCGCCCGATTTCCGTTCTTTTTCCTTCTCTAACTCCCGTTTCAGTTCTGCGAGACGACGGAACAGCTGTGCTCTCAGGTTTTCCGCGCCCTTGTGCTTTGGCATGTATTTGATTGCCTCGCGGAGCGCCGCGATCTTTTCCTTGGTCGTTCGAGCAGAAGAGTACTTTTGCATCGCTATTTCGAACTCGGGGCTGGCGTTTATGGGCATCTTCTCGCCTCCACCACGTAGAGCCGCTCGTAGAAGTAATTCTTTTTCGCCACGATCCGCGTGCAAAATCCGAGCTCTTTCAGCAAATGTTTAGTCTTCTCGGGATCGTTCAGGGAGCTCTGCACAAGGAGAAGCGCCCCATCCCTGCGCAGGTACCTGGGAAACTGCACCAAGAATCGATCAACAACCGCCCTTCCGTCCTTTCCACCGCTCCACGCGAGGTCGTAGTCCGGATCGTCGTCTGTGCCTGGCAAGTATGGTGGATTAAACGTGATAAAATCGTACGTTCCATCCACGCGCTCGAACAGGTCCGATAGAATCACGCGGATCCGAACACCGTTTCTACGGGCGTTTTCTTCACAGCACCGGACCGCAAGGGGGTTTACGTCCACAGCAGTAACATCGGCCCCCGCCTGTGCCGCGGCAACGGCAACTATGCCCGTTCCCGTCCCCATGTCCAGCACTCTCTTCCCCCCAAGATCGTGGGCAAGCAGGGCATCAACAAGCAAATATGAATCGTCCTCTGGTTTATAGACCCCCTCGCAGTGCTGGATCAATCCACAAGCACCTCAATCGTCTTGCCCATCCTTTTTGCGAACTTTATTCGTTCACCCAGCGGCGTACCCTTCTTCACCTTGACCACGCCCTTTGAATTCGCCCTCGCACTTCCCAGGATCTCTTCGTCAACGGTGAACGTCACTGTTCGCCCCTTGTACTTCTTTCCCAGATTCACAACGAAGTTCTTTGGGGTTTCCTCCACACGGACACGCAGGGGAGCATCCTTGTGTTCTCCCATCCCATCGTAGGGCTTAACATCGATGGGCAGGCCCACCTTCTCCTCCAACGCCGAGATCCGAGCGCCACCCTTTCCAATAATGTGGGGGATGTCGTCAGGATATGCGTAGAGGACTACCCGCCCGTTTTTAACATCCACGTCAAAGGGAACGTCTAGTTCCTTTGATAGGGTGGTCTCTATGGATTTCTTTGCGTGCTCCTCAAGGGGCGTGGCTTTCTCTTCCGTGACTGGCACCACGAAGGTCTCCTCGCCGTAGGTGTAGATCTCGTACTCCAGCTTGTCCGTTTCGAAGTCCCTGACCTCCACCACGGGCCTCGCGAGGTCCTCATCCCTCATGCCAGAGGGCACCTTAACAACGAGCTCCAGTTTCAGCACCTTTGCCACGTCGCCGGCATCTATGAATATGACCGTGTCCACGACCTGCGGGATGATGCCAAGTTCCAGTCTCCGCACGAAGCGCTGGATCGCCTCAATGGGGTTAGATGCGTGGACGACGCCAATCATCCCGACGCCAGCCATGCGCATGTCCGCGAAGATCTCAAAGTCCCTTGTCTTGCGCACTTCATCATAAACCGTGTAGTCGGGCCTGAGGAGAAGAAGGATGTCTCCAGTGTTCTCCATATCGCCTTCAAGCGGCGCGTACTGGGATATAAACTCGTTGACCTGCAGGTCCCTCGGGGACTCCATGGTCTTGACGATCTTGCCCTTGCTGGCATAGAACTCGGCAAGGGCCTGTGCAAACGTGCTTTTTCCAGCTCCAGGAGCTCCAGCGATAAGAATTCCTTCTGCGTGCTTTTCAAGGCGTTCGCGAAGCTTTTCTGAGATCGTGTAGTCGTCAAGGGTGGCCTTGATGAGCGGGCGAACGAGAGTGATCTCCCAGGCGTCCGAGAAGGGTGGGTGGGCAATGACAATGCGGTAGTTCTTGTACTGGACAACCGTGGCACCCTCATATTCCCGTTCTATGTACGAGTCAGGCTCGCTAGTTGCTCTTTCGATAATCTCCATGGCTATCTTCCGTATGTCTTCCTCGCTCATGGGTTCATCGCGGATCTTGACCAGCTTGAACCGGCCAGGCTTGCCCTTCTTTGCCATGGGTGGCACGTTGGCGCGGAGGTGCACGGACATCGTGTGGTTGTCGAAGAAGTCCTCGAAGCTCGGAACGCCCTGCGGTTTCTTGGATCTGACACGAACAACCTTCAAGCCGTACGCTTCAGCCACGTCCGCCTGAACGCGATCCGCAGTAACGAGCACGGCACCTTCCTTGAGCGCGACGTCGCGAATCTTTGCGTCCACGAGGCCGAATCTGGAGAATCTCACATCTTCTGGGCTGGGCCGATCCCCTACAAAGCGAAGCTTGATCTTTCCTGCATTTGCAAGGGTTTGCAGGTGTTTGATCTCTTCGAGGCCCACGAATCCCTTCTCTTTCTTGCTGTTCGCCTGTATCTCGAGTTCTGCTACCGCCGCGTTTGGAATTATAACCTCTGCACCGAGCCACTCGCCCTCCTGAACTCTCTCGCTAACTGCGCGGTTGATGAGGGCGGATGTGTCGGGCACGATCTTCATAGCCATGTATAAAAACTGCCGCAAAGGGATATTAAAGGCGATGATGCCTTGCCCCACTGGTCGGTGAGGAAACCTTTCAGCACTGAGCCGTTTTTAACGATTTGGTTGCCGTTTTGCTCATGGAAGCCCGCGTTTACAAGATTTTGGACAAGGCAAAGGCGTTAGAGGTTCTCTCCCGCGACGAGATCAAGCGTTTTGGATACATACAGAGAAGCGGAGAGTCACTGGGCGTCGGAGAAGGCGACTACGTGCATATAGAGGCAACGGACGATATTTTCCGGATTCTAGAGGAGTCCGGCGCCTTCAAGCGACCGGAGAACGAAGAGAAGATCAAGAAAAAGATAGAAGAGGAACAGGAAGCAGCTATGGGCGGCGTCGGCTTCTTGGGGATGTAGCGTGGCGCGTCAGCGCCTCTATGTCCCTCATCAACAAATACTTCGTCAGAGCATCACCGCCCTTTGGTACCCTCGTGATCTTGCTGTTCGGCGTGATCCTTTGGAGCGGTATCTCTGCGATCTGAGAGATCTTCGCCTCCGGCGGGATGTGGCGCGGTAAAATCCTACCATATCGCTTCGCCAAGCGGTATAGCGTTGTGGCGAACTCTCGATCGGATTCCGCTACGTCTAACGCATTCTGGAACGCTTTTTCCATCTCGGTATGCCATGCAATTGCCGGCTCGTGTGCTGCCTGGATAAGGGCACGCGTGCCACGAACGAGAGGACGGTGCACGTCCTCCCAGCGGAGCGACTCGTCCACCAGGCCATGCTTTTCAAAGATCCCCATTATTCTGGAAAAGTATCGCTTCTTTCGCTCCACGTCCATACTCAAAAAAAGATTGGAAAAGGTTTAAGGCATCAGCGCGTGTGCTCGCGTCCCCACTTCTCCAGAGCCTTTCTCAGCTCCTCGTGGTCCTTTGCATACTCCTCCAGCGCGACGCCTTCCTTGACTGCTTCAGCCGCCTGGCGCATGGCCTTCGCACCGGCTTCCGTTCCGTCTGGGTGACCGTGGACACCGCCGCCTGCCTGTATAATCACGTCGTTGCCGAAGATCTCCACGATGTCCGGCACGAGGCCAGGGTGCAGTCCTCCAGAGGCAACTGGGAACGTGGGCTTTATGTGGAAGAAGGGATCGCGCACCGCGTGAACGTTTGCCATTACCTCATCCTTGTTTTCCACCATCTTGCCCACTGCAGTCCCCACGTGAAGCTGGTCCACTCCAAGCATCCTGTATATCCTTGCGAGCACCGCCATGGAGATGCCGTGGGTTGGGTCGCGAGTCATTGCGGCGTGCATGGCCCTATGGGCGTGAATGATGAACTCGAAGCCGTAGTTGCGGAAGGCCTGCACCGCGGAGAAGCCAAGAACCACTACGTCAAGCATCACGTACTCGTTCCCCGCGTCTTCCACGAGCTCGGCCCGCCGTATCATTTCATCCCATGGTGCGGTGATGTTAACCATGTAGCCCTTTCTCTCGCCAGTTTCCTCCTCTGCAAGATCCTTCTTCTCCATAACCTTGTATAGTCTGTCCTCAAACTTGCAGAAATCCTGGCCCACGAGGTTCTCGTCGTCCTTCACCACGTCAAGGCCGCCACGCCACGCTTCGTATGCTACCTCTGCGAATCTGTCCGGTGGGAGGCCCACCTTTGGCTTAACAATAGTTCCCAGAAGCGGACGGTCGTGCACGTTCAGTATGGAGCGAACGCCCTGAATGCCATAGAGGGGGCCCTTGTAGTGGTTTACGAACTCTTCAGACCAGTCAATCCACTCGAGGCGGAGGCGATTCA
>JALTCQ010000106.1 GCA_027074515.1 Microcaldota archaeon
GCTCGGAACCATTATTACAATGGATGCTTACCGCTGGGCCACAAAAAGCTGCAAGAACAACTAGCGCCTTTCTTTTTTTTTCAATGCTACTAGTTTAAACGTTGACGCACCAAATACATGCATGAGAGTGGCAGTAGCAGCATCCGGGCCTGGACTGGACAGTCCTGCAACGGGTGTGTTCGGGCGCGCTCCTTACTTCGTCATCGTTGAAACGGACGGGAACAATGCGAATCTTATTGAAAACCTGGCAAACCCTGCTGCGTATCAGGCGAGGAGCGCTGGAATCATAGCGGCGCAGACCCTCGCATCAAAGGGCGTAGATGCCGTTGTCTCTGGAAATGTCGGTCCAAACGCGTACACCGTCCTCTCCCAGGCAGGAATACGTGTGCTCATGGCGGCTCCCGGAACGGTCAGGGACAATGCCATAGCCGCAGCAAAGGGGCAGCTTCAGCCAATAGCAGCACCACAATACGGGCCGAAACTGGGCATGGGCCCGGGATACGGACGAGGAAGAGGGTTTGGTAGAGGTAGAGGCGGCGGCTGGGGGCGAGGGCCGTGGTAGATATAGAACACGGCGAGGAAGCGGCTAGAAAGGCAACGTTTCTGGTGGCAGGGCTCGCAACGCTAAAGGGCATCGTCGGATGGGCGACCAACTCGGCGGCCCTACTTGCAGATGCTCTACACTCGACAGTAGACGTTCTGACAACGCTAGGCACGTGGATAGGGCTTAAAATCGCAAAAAGACCAGCGGACGAAAGGTTTCCATACGGGTATTACCGTGCAGAGTCCCTTGTTGCGCTCGTTGTGGCAACAATCGTCATCATCGGGGCCATAGGACTATTTTTAGATGGTGTTCACCGAATACAGAACCCCGAACCGGTGAAAGATGCTTGGCTCGCGGCAAGCATTGCAATAATCGCATCAATCGCCTCATACTACATCTCAAAGCTGGAGGGAGAGGCAGCGGACGTGGCAAACTCCCAAGCGCTCAAGGCAGTATCCATAGAGGCCATGGCGGACACGTTATCCTCCCTCGTAGTGTTCTTAGCCATCGTTGCAGGCGCGTACCTTGGCGTACCGTGGGCAGAGGGCGTCGGTGCAGTGCTCGTGGCAGCATGGGTCTCCAAGATCGGTGTGGAGACGGCATGGAACGCGATCCTCGCCTTGATGGATGTGGCACCAAGAGAAACGCTGAAGGAAGTAGCGGAGATCCTGGAACATGCTGACGAGATCTCTGGGTTCAAGGACCTGAGATTAAGAAAATCTGGGCCCATGGTTTTCGGCGAAGTTACCGTAACGATTCCAGCAGACGTTCCAGTGGCAAAGGCTGATGAAATTGCCAGAAGAATTAGAGAGTACGTGCTCACGATTCCCGAAATAGAAGACTTCCGCGTTTACGTCGAACAGGCTGAACCAGAGGAGAAGATCGTCGTTGTACCAGTAAAGGAAGGCAAGGTATCCCCTACGTTCGCCACGGCACCCCAATTCGCGGTATATCTGGTAAATGCGGGCAAGATAGAGCTTGTAGAAACCTTTGACAACCCCGCACTGGAGAAGAAGGTAAGGAGAGGTCTTGCAGCAGCCAAAGCGGTCTTGGAGAAGAAACCGTACGCAGTAATCGTGAAGAACATCGGGGAGATATCGTTTAACACGCTGAAGGAAGGACTAGTTAGAATATACAAGGCAGAAGGCGACGACGTGATGGAAAACGTTAAGAAGCTGGCAGATGGTTCACTAGAAGAACTGCACGCGGCAACGGTGAAGAAAGAATGATAACAGCGGTAACAGGGGGCAAAGGGGGCACAGGAAAGACAAGCGTCGCTCTCTCCCTCGCACTGAGCATGGGGGACGCCCTGTACGTGGACGCAGACGTGGAAGCTCCCAACGCGGCGATCCTCCTCGGGGTGGAGATGAAAGAGATCGGAACTGTAACAAAAACCGTTCCAAAGATAAACGAGGACAAGTGCACCAAGTGCGGCCTCTGCGCACAGGCTTGCCCAACCGCTGCCCTAGTATTCATCCCAGACAAGGTTCCGTTATTCTTTGAAGAAAACTGCCTGGGCTGTATGCTCTGCAAGGAAGTCTGCCCAGTAGGTGCAATAGAAGAGGTGGAAGAGACCATAGGGACCATGCGGGCGGGGAGGAAGGGCGGAATAAAAATATACGACGCTGTGGCGGAGCCGAACGTTGAGGAAACGGCACCCATAGTGTCCAAACTCCTGGAAACGGCGTTGAGCAGAAAAGAAGAGAACGTAATCATAGACACGGCAGCTGGAATACACTGCAACGTGGCAAGGGCCATAATGCCGGCGGACAAAGTGATAATCGTAACTGAGCCGACGCCATACGGCATCCACGATCTGAAGAAGATCATCAAGCTTGTAAGGACGTTGAATAAGCCCTTTGAGATCTACGCCAACAAGTGGGGGATCTCGCAAAAATACGAGCAAATGATAGAAATGATCGCAAAAGAAGAAAGCGTTCCGCTCAAACACATACCATACTCCAAAGACTTCGCAGAGCACTACGCAAAAGGGAAGTTCACGCCCCTGCGGGTGATATAATGATAATAACAGTCGTTTCAGGAAAAGGAGGCGCGGGAAAGACAAGCGTTGCAGCTGCGCTGGCCCACATTCTCCCCAGGGAAAGAACAATCCTGATCGACGCGGACGTGGACACGCCAAACCTCGCACTGGCGCTGGGGCTAAACACCCCAATAGGAAGAGAAGATTGGGTTGGTACTGTGGTTGCTGAATACGTCGGAGGAGAGCCAGACCCAAAGATCTGCCCATTCGGCGCGATAAACGAGGACGGAACGGTAAACGAGCTTCTCTGCGAGGGTTGTGGAGTTTGCGTGAAAAAATATCCTAATAGCTATCGGTTAAAGAACATAAAGGGCGCAGAGATCTTAGAATACAGGTGGGGCAATGTTCCCTTGATCACCGCAGAGCTGGAGCCGGGACGGTCTGGATCTGGCAGGATCGTGACGGACATCCGCACGCGAGCCGATAGGATTGCAGAAGAAGAAAATCGAGACATCCAGCTAATAGATGCCGCCGCAGGAAGGGGCTGTCCTGTAATAGCATCGATTCGAGGGGCAGACCTTGCGGTGCTGGTGGTGGACAACACGCCTACTGGCGCTTCAGACGCGGAGGCGGTGGTACCGGCCCTGAAACACTTCAACGTGCCCTTTTATTTCGTCGTGAACCGTTACGACCTTGCGCCGGAGCGGGTGGACGAACTCACAGAAAAGTTCAAAAAGGCCGGCGGCAAGCACATTGGTAGCGTCCCATACGATTCAGAGATTCTTGAGACATACCCCTTGCCTGCAAAAAGGATCCTGCAGCACATCAACGTTGAAGAGATTCTGCAAATGATCTAATCGCATCTTTAACGAAATCCCTGGTAGCAAGATCTCCTGCAAAGCTACGCATGATGCTAGACACGTAGAGCTCTTCCGCAGAGGAGAGAGAAAGCCCACGCGTCTGGAGGTAAAACAAGCGCTCCGAATCAAGTGCCAGATCCCTTGCACGGTGCGAGGCGCGAGAAACATCAGACGTCAGAACCTCCAGCATCGGCACATTCACTGCAAGCCCTCCAACCGTGTAAAAAGCCGAGTCCATATCCACATTCGCACCAGAGGACTGGCGCTCCACGCGGATAACGCCGCGATGAACAAGAAAATCGGATTTTGCAGAGAAAAGAGCGTGAGAGACGCGTGCAAAGTTATCAGAGCCGCGAACAAAGGCGTCTGTAACCACATCACTCCTACCGCGAATGGACGCGCCACGGTAACGGACGGATGCACCCGAGCCGTTCAGGAAAAACTCGTGGTGCACATGAGCGTTTTTTCCAATTACCACGGACGACACATCTACGCTAGAGCTGTCCCCAAGATGGTAGCGGATATGCAGGTGCTGGGGGAAATCACCGGAAACGCGAAGAAGAAGGGATGATGAAACGCCAGGATGAACGAGAACGTCAATAGTTGCAGACTTCGGCCCGCTTTCCGCAAGATCGTCTATACGTATGGTTCCATCGTTCCTCACGCAGAGAAGAACGTGTTGGAGAGCAAAATGATCCTTTTCGGAGGAGAGGGTAATGTGATCAGAATCGGCAAGGAAGAAGGATATGATGTTAGCGAAGTGGTGGGCGAGCATGCGATTTGCTGCTGGGTCAAAGGAGATACTGGCAAGAACGTCCGTAGGATTCACTCCAGAAAAGACACCATAAGAAACGGGAAGAGACATCGCTTTCTCGAAGGCAGACCAGTCCGTGTACGACTTTATTGTTGGTGAATCACCATGGGGCTGGAATGCAGTATTCGGAAGAGCTGCCTGCGCCCTCTTGCGGATATCGTCAAGCCTGATCATCCAACACCACCAGAGAAATCAGCGTTCAACACTTCGCGCAGAACGGAAGCGTACTCAAGGGGTAGGTCCCTCAAAATATCCTGTATGAAACCGAGAACAGCCAAACCCTTCGCTTCTTCTTCATCTAGGCCACGGGACTGAAGATAAAAGAGCTGATCCTCGGAAAACCGGAGGGTTGTCGCCTCGTGGGTAAAAACGGCAGAGGGTTCATCAATCTGGGAGTGTGGGTACGTGGATGCCTCGCTACGATCGTCGAGGAGCAGTGAATCGCAGGACACATGAGATCTTGCGTTCCTTGCGCCGCTGAGGATGCGGACCAGGCCGCGATAAATATTTATACCCCCATCCGCTGAAATGCCCTTGGATGTAACCGTGCTCCTCGTGTTTGGAGCCACGTGGAAGATCTTCGCACCGCCGTCCTTGACGTACGGACCATGGGAGAGGGAAAAAACGTTCATAGTGGTCCCCGCACCCTCGCCGCGGAGGATGACAGACGGATACACCACGGAGACCTTTGCTCCGATGCTCCCCTCCACCCATTCGACGAAAGCGCCCTTCTCAGCAATGGCACGCTTGTTGTTGAAGTTGATGATGTTCTTGCTCCAGTTCTGAACCGTGGTGAACTTTACATAAGCGTTCTCCGCGGCGTAGACCTCCACAGCACCGTCGTGGAAAGAAAACTCGCGGAACATCGGGGCGGAACAGCCCTCTATGAAGTGCACCTCGGATCCTTTGTCCGCCACGATGAGAGAATGCTCAAACTGGCCCTCCAGCTCCGTGGATATGTAAAAGAACGCTTCAATGGGGAGATCCAGCTTCACACCGGGGGGAACGTAAAGAAACACGCCACCCGACCAGAGAGCATAGTGGAGCGCAGCGTACTTGTGATCGGCAGGTGGATAAATGCGACTAAAATACTTGCGAACGAGATCAGGATACTTCTTAACCGCCTCGTGTATGGGCTCCAGGATCACACCCTTCTCCCGCAACGGATCAAGAACCTTGGAGTACACCGTTTCGCTGTCAAAAGATGTGGACAGGCCTGCAAGGTACTCCTTCTCGTAATCTGGAAGGTTTAGCCGCTCGTAGAGCTTACGGATGTCCTCAGGCAGCTCGTCCCAAGACGTGGCGGGGCGCACACCCGGATTCCTGTAGAGGATGAGATCTTCGACGTTAAAATCGTCCAATCCACGGAGCCATTTTGGTTCCTTCAGGCGCTCGTAAAGTTCTGCCGCCTGCAGACGTATGCGAAGCATCCAGTCTGGCTCGCCGTGCTCCTCCGCAATCTGGCGAGCAACCGCCTTGACGTTCACTGGAAACCCTCCGACAAGACTGATTTCAAGACTTCCGGGCCGCCAGAACGAAGGATGCGCCCGTCACGCATTACGTACACGCGATCCACGTGAACGTAGTCCAGTATATGTGGATTATGGGAGATCAGGAGAATACCTTTTCCAGAAGCGCGGAGATCGTTGATTATACCTGCAAAAAGCTTAAGACCGTCCACGTCAACGCCGCTATCAATTTCATCGAGCAGAACGTACTTCTTATCGAGGAAGAGAGCTTGCAGAAGCTCAGAACGCTTTCTCTCGCCACCAGAAAAACCGACGTTCAGGGGACGAGAGAGGTACGATGGAT
>JALTCQ010000107.1 GCA_027074515.1 Microcaldota archaeon
TCCTTTGGAAGGACGTTGCGCCGTCCTATGAATCGGATCCTTGCGTTGTATTTGTTTCCATCAAGGATCTCCCGCGCCTCTTTTCTGAACAGGTTGAATAGAAAGGATAGCTCTTGTTTTGATCTGTGCATCACGTTTTCGAGCGAGAGCGTGTATATGTACACGTGTCTCGTTTCGGTTTTTTCCTTCACGTATTTCAGGAAGCGCTGGATCGTTTCAACACCCTTGAGGTACCCGTTCCTGAGGGACAGATCGTGGGCCCTCGCGTATCGTCTGTTACCATCGGGAATGACTCCTATTGCTCTGGCCTCGCGCACAGAGTATATTTTCCATCTACCGTTATAAAACACATATGTATTTTTTTACTGTGGATCCACGAATGCTTCGGGCCGCGCGACGGCTCTTGAAGAAGGCTTCCAAGCTCGCCACAAATTATCCTATTGTGGATAGTCTTCCAGACGAAGCCCCCGCAATCCCATCTACTACTGATCTCGTTCCCGTGGATTCACTTCCTGCCCCCGAACCCGATTCTGCTGAGGACGCCGGTGAGAACGTTCTCTTGCCCTCTGAGCTCGTTCCCGTGGAGCCCCTCCCGCAGCACACCACGGTTCCAGAGACTCCCTCTTCTGCTCCTGACGTGGAGCCGATCATGGTGATGGACGAGCTTACCGTGGACGACGTCTCCAAGACGCTAGGGGGGGATTACCCTAACGGGGGCAATCTCACGGACGATCTCATGGTGAGTAACACCCCGGTGGCGCTTCACGTCCTTCCAGAGGATCTGCGGGCGGAGGTACCCACGGAGTGGACACCCCCAGACTTCCGTTCCGTTGACGAGAGGTATCCCCTCATTCCGCCGCACGCCAGCGCGCATATTTACTGGAAGGACGACGAGAGTGCCCTGTTTTACGAGTTGGAAGAGCCCCCCCTCACACGCGAGGAAAAAGAGCTTTTGGATCGCATCCGCAGCCTGATAATCGATCTTATTGACGTGAGCGCCTACGATATATCCAAGCGCGGCGATCCGAAGGAGTACATGCGCAAGAAGTTCGAGGAGGTGGTGGACGACTACGGCTTTGATCTGACCCCCACGCAGCGCCAGAAGCTCGCTTACTACATCGTCAGGGACTTCGTGGGGCTTGAGAGGATCGAACCGCTCATGCAGGACCCCAACCTGGAAGATATTTCGTGCATAGGGCCAGGAACTCCCATATACGTTTACCACCGCCGCTATGGATCAATGAAAACGAACGTGCTCTTTGAATCGGCCGAGGAACTAAACCGCTTCATCGTGAAGCTCGCTCAGATGTGTGGTCGCCACGTATCCGTTGCAAACCCCCTCCTTGAGGGTGCGCTTCCAGACGGCTCCCGTGTACAGGCAACCTACGCGATCACCAACGACATATCTACCCGTGGGAGCACCTTTACCATCAGAAAGTTCACCAAGGATCCCCTTACGATCACCGATCTCATCCACTACGGCACCATTCCACCTCTCTTCGCAGCGTACCTCTGGCTCGCCATTGAACACCGTCAGTCCATCCTCATCTCCGGTGGCACGGCTACGGGTAAAACGACCTTGCTCAACGCGCTGTCCCTCTTCATCCCTCCCGAAGCAAAGATCGTTTCCATCGAGGACACTCCGGAGCTGAGGCTGCCTCACGAGCACTGGGTGCAGAAGATTGCAAGGGAGGGAGGAGACAAGGGTTCTGGCGCCGTAACGATGTTTGACCTGTTGAAGGCGGCCCTTCGTGAGCGTCCGGATTACATCGTCGTGGGTGAGGTCCGTGGCAAGGAAGCCTACGTTCTATTCCAGGGTATGGCCACGGGGCACCCCGGTTTAGCCACCATTCACGCAGAGGATATGGATACGCTCGTGGACCGCCTCACCACGCCACCCATATCCTTGCCCGCCTCTCTGCTCCACGCGCTGGACATCGTTCTTTTTATGGGGCACGCTCGCATCCGTGGGATTGATGTGCGCCGTCTTCGGGAGATCCACGAGGTTGTGACGGTCGATCTGAAGAATGGGCGTCCCGTGACGAACCTTCTTGGTCGCTGGGTGCCCGGAGAAGATAAGTTTGAGTTCAAATCGGACAAGAGCTATGTGTTGGAGAAGGTGATTCAGTTCAGGGGTGTTTCTGCGGAGAGCGTATGGGGTGAGCTGCGCCGCAGGGCGTTCGTGTTGAAGTGGATGCATGATCACAACGTTCGGTATTATAGGGATGTGGGCAGGATCATAGCGCGGTATTACAAGGAGCCAGAGGCGCTTTTGGAGGAGTTGGGCTATGCTGAAGCCGATAACGACGCTGGCATATAGGTACTTTGGCGCATACGTCCACAGGTATCGCCCGCGTCTCCGCCGCCTCGCCGATCGCCTGAAGATAGCCCGTCTTCCCTACTCCGTGGAGGAGTACGTTTCTGCGATAATCCTCCTGACGATTCTCGCGTTTTTCACGTCATTTAGCTCCGCGTTCTTCCTCCTTTACAGTGTATATGGCTATGATGCCGTTGTTTCTGGCGTGCTCTCGCTCTTTGTAAGCATTTCCATCTCCGGCCTTGTGGCCATCGGCCTTATCGGTTACCCCGGTTACCTGATCGGTCAGAGGCGCAGGGATATAGAGGCGAGGATAACCTACGCGACGACGCATATGGCAACGCTTGCAGGCACGGGGATTCCAGTCATAGCGATTTTCCGCGCCCTGACGAGGTTCAAGGACTACGGCGAGATCTCCAAGGAGTGTGATTACATCGTCCGCGACGTAGAGCTCTTTGGCAAGGATATTTACACGGCAATTGCCGACGCGGCGCGCTATTCTCCGTCTAGAGTGTGGGCAGAGCTTCTGTGGGGCATGGTTTCCACGCTGCGTAGCGGTGGTGACCTGCGAGCGTACCTTGCAGAGCGCGCAAAGGCATACGTGGAGATGCACGAGGAGGAGGAAAAACGAGCTCTGGAGTCGCTCAACGTTGTCACAGAGATCTTCATGGTTCTTTTCATCCTCGCACCCATCGTTGGCGTGATCATGATCGTGTTCATGAGCATGATGGGCGGCACGGTCATGGGTATCAACGCCCAGGCGTTTCTCTTCCTCTTGGTCTATCTCGTGCTCCCTGTTTTGGGCATAGGCTTCGTTGCTATCGCCGAAAGCCAGAAGCCCAAGGAGGTCATATGATGGAGATCCGCCTACGCCTGTTCAAGAGACGCATCGTGCTCGACGAATTTGCACTGATCTTTGCAGCCTCGTTCCTTGCAGCGGTCATCGTTCTCTTCTATGCTCAATACGAGTACGCGGGCACGCCTTACTTCTACACCTTTGCGTTCTTTGCCCTTGCGCTCTTCCTGATCCCCGTGGGTGGCTACGTCTATTACCGCTACGTTACCGTCACGACGAAGGAATACTACTTCCCCCAGTTTCTGAAGGACCTCGCTGATGGCGTTCGCGCAGGGCTACCCTTGCCCCAGGCGGTCCTGAACGTCTCCAAGATCAACTACGGGCCGCTAACCGAGGACGTTAGAAAACTCGCGGCGTACGTCTCCTGGGGCATCCCCTTTGAGGATGCGATCATTCGCTTTGCCAACAGAACAAAGAGCAAAATGATCCAATCCTCCGTTCAGCTCATCCTGGAGGCCTATCGTGCGGGGGGCGGCATCGCGGACATTCTGGATACTATGGCGGAGGACGCGGGACATATCCACAGCCTCCGTGAAGAGCGTAAAACGAAGTTCAGTGGATTCATAAGTACCCTTTACGCCGTTTACATCATCTTCCTGCTCATCACGATCATCCTTGTAAACATCCTTCTCCCCGAACTCCCTACGCTCCCATCCTTCGGCAGTTCTGGCGGTCTCTTTGGTTCTTCAGGATCTGTGGGCTCTGCTATCCCAGAGGACGTCCTTAACTCAATTTTCTTCAACCTTGCTGTGATTGAGGCAGTCTTCTCAGGCATCCTTGCCGGCGTTGCAGGTGAGGGGAGCATCTCCGCGGGCATCAAGCACGCGCTCATCCTTTCTTTCATCGGTATCGCCATATTTCAGCTCTTCATTCCCGTTCCAAACCCCGTGGACCGCGTATCTCGCGCCATGGTGAAGCTTCCTGTCAACGTCACTGCATCAACGGACGTAGGAAGGTTCTTCACGGACGAGAACATCACCGTTGGTCTGGTTCGCGAGTACGTCTCCAACTACATGAAGAGCACGGGCATCCAGATCTCTGTCAAGCGCGTGGTTCCCCACATCCGCTTCGTGCAAGATCCCCGCTGTGATGCGTGCCTGAAGGGCTACGTGCGCGTTCTTCCCGACGCCCTCGTCGTCTATAAACCAACGTACTTAGATTACATGATACGGACGAATCCGGAGGATGAGACGTATGAAATCGTCATCAGGTAGTGCCTGGAAGCTCCCACCCCGTATAAAGGTCTACGAGGCGCTCGGGTCCATAGCTGGCGGCAGGGTACGTCAAGTTTCCGAATCGGACTATTCTGTCGTTTCATCGGACGGCACGAGGCAGTACCATGTGGTCGTGCGTCCTGACAACCTGCACATCGAGTCTGACGATAACGGGTCGAAATACAGGGGTTATTTGGGGTATCCTGCCATCGCCGTGCTCATGCTGCGCGGTGTGCTTCCATATGATCCAGAGGTTGCTGAGGAGCTAAGGGGCATCCATTGGAGGCAGCTTAACGAGCGTTTCGGTCGCTATGATCTCACGGAGAAATGGGTCCTTGAACACGTGGGAAATCCGAATTCTGTTAAAACATTTGTGGACAAGGTTATGGAGGTTCTGCGATCCAAGCGCTTTTACCGCATCGGTGGCGTCCAGCAGACCCTGTTTTGAGGGAGGTTCCATGAAGAAGTATGCCTTCGTTGACGTAGATGGGACAATCGTAGCTGGTAATCTCGGCGTGGCTCTCGGTCGGAGAATAATATTCTGCCGTGATCGGCCCCCTCGGATCCGAAACCTTGCCCGATTCATGACGTACGTTGTCAAGAGCGTGCACATCGCTCTTCTCTACCCCTTCTCTTTTCTAATTCCCGTGTACACGTACATACAGGGCGGTGCCACGGATCGCTATCTCGATTTGATCAAGTCTTGGCCTGCCGACGTTGCAGAGGAAAGAGCAAGGGACGTGGCATACTCCGCGGATATTCCCCCTGCCGCCGTTTCTTTCCTAAAATCGCTTCTGGACAAGGGGTATCACGTTGTTCTCCTCTCTGCATCCCCCTCTATTGTTTTGAAATACCTCGTCCGACGCCTCGGCTTGCCCCTTGCCTACGTGGGGCTGGATGACGAGCACCCATATCCCTTCACCGCACGTGTGAAGGCTGAGATCATTCAGAAGGAGTTTGTGGACGGAGAGCCTGCCATAGTCGTGGGAAACCCAAAGAGGGAACCTTTCTGGCTGGCAACGGAGCGCGCGATCGTCGTGAAGTCCCCCTTTGAGCTCCAGAAAATCACCATATGATCCAACGTAAGATGCTGAACCACCACGGCTGTTTTACGGCCACACGCTCGCCCTGCACCTCTATTGTTGTCCGTACGGTTACAGGAATTACCCCGAGTATTTTTCCTCTCTGTATGGCATATATTTGCAGTAATCCATTTTGTTCCCTTATTCTTTCCACGTGCGCGTCTTGCTTCACGTACTTCGAAACGATTGCAGCCACGTTGATCTCGGGTTCAATGCTCTTCGCCCGTGGCGGCGGAGGTAACGCGATATCACACCTCATCTTGATGTTATCTGCTCTTGCACGTTTCCATTCTTCTCGTATTTGCTCCATTTCGTTCTCGTCACAGCCTGTAATTTTGCATCCGTCGATTTTTGCGGATATCTTGGCAACCTCGGCCCTCAGTGCGCCACATCGCTCTGCCCTTTCGACGGCTGTCGCCGCGTTTTTTAGTGCCCCGAGCGGTATCACGCGTATCGTTACGTTCCTTCCAGTGGCGCCTGGTTTGATGGTTGCGATTATC
>JALTCQ010000108.1 GCA_027074515.1 Microcaldota archaeon
ACTTTATCCATCATATAAAAACTCGCTGGCACCGTTTTCTACGATGGGCGCGCCTAAATTTTCCATCACTCCGCCGAAGCCGTTCCGCAACGATGACCTCTCCACAGTTCTGGCCAAGCTGGAGGCCCTTGAGCGCGAGGTTCTCTTCATCAAGCGGAAGCTGGCAGAATTGGAGGGAAAACCCATTCGTCGCCCGCCCATGCCCGAACCAAAGATTTCTGGGCCAGTGGACAGGCCTGTTCCCGTGGCCGACCACGCAGTATACCTTCTGGACCACGTGGATCTTGGGAACGTTCGAGTTATTGAAACGCTCATAGATTGGGTTCAGTTTCTTCTTTCCAAGGTCGGGCAGGAGGGCATCGACGACGTGATACAGTACTACCAGGAGATCAACTGGATAACCGAGGATGTTGCCAACATTCTCCGCAGCTACGCCCGCGGTATGCGCGTGGAGGCGTCTCAGGGCTACATGATGCCCGAGGACCACGCGAAGTCCCTAGATTATATTTCCCGCATCAAGGAGGCGATGAAATGATTCTATCTGTTGTTTCCGGGAAGGGAGGCGTTGGAAAGACCTTCACGTCCATAAATCTCGCCACGATCCTCTCTGACATTGGGAACAAGGTGCTCGTGGTGGACACGAACTTCACGTCACCAACAGTGGCCACCCACTTCGGCGTGACCCCAGACAGCCACACCATTGACGAGGCGCTTGCCAAGGGCACGTATAACCCCATGGACCTGATATGGGTTCATCCCGCAGGATTCCACTTCGTCACACCTTCCTTCAACATGGTGGCCCTGGACGACCAGGCACTGAATACAATATTCGAGATGCTCCGGCCGCTCTTCTCCAACTACGACGTTGTGATACTTGACGGGCCTGCAGGCGTTGGTAGGGACGTTTATTACACCATAATGAACTCTGACGCGGCCCTAATCGTTGCGAATCCCAACTACCCATCTCTGTTCAACGCCCTGAAGACACACTACTTCGCAAAGTCTCTGGGCAAGATGGTGCCAGGCGCAGTGCTTAACATGTACCGCAAGAACTCCATAAGTCCAGATGAGGCGTCCAACATACTTGAGCTTCCATTGCTTGCAGTCATTCCAGAGGATCCCAACGTGAAGGATGCGTTGCAGCACGGTCAGCCCTTGGTGAAGTACAAGCCAGACGCTCCTGCGGCAAAGGGCCTTTACGATCTGGCAGAGGCGCTCACGGGCAAGAAGATTCGCCGTCGTGGCGGTGGCGGTGGGAGCCTCTGGGAGAAGATAAAGCAGTTCCTCTTCTCGTGAGGTTTTTAATCCTTTCCTTTTCCCGCTCGCATATTTTTAAATTGGTTTTCCCGCCCTTAATTGTTCCGAACTAGCGCTAGTTTCTGGTGAATTCGCATGGCCGCTAAACGCTCTATTATGGACCACGTCTTGGTGCCCAAGGCTCGAATTCTTTCGGATGACGAGGTGCAGGCCGTTCTTGATAAGTACCGTGTGAAGAAGGAGAATTTGCCTAAGATTCTTGAAGGAGATCCTGTCGTCAAGGAACTGGGCGCCAAGAAAGGAGATGTTATTGAATTTGAGCGCAACTCACCCATTGCTGGCAAGACGCTCTACTACAGATTGGTGATATGAGGGGATAAAATGGACAGGTGGGCACTGATTGACGCTTACTTCCGGGACGAGACCGTCGTTTCTCAGCAGATAGAGTCGTATAACCAGTTCGTCAACGAGGTTATACCCGA
>JALTCQ010000109.1 GCA_027074515.1 Microcaldota archaeon
TTACAGGTCCAGTAGCAACACCAGGAGACGCTGCAAGGCCCTTAAGGATTGGCTCAGCATCCTCGTCAGACTGTTCCGGCGAAGAGACGTTCTGGAACTTTCCAATGGTCGTAATGTTCCTTGCCTGGACAACGTATAACTTTCCTTCCTCCATGGCCCACTCTATGTCCTGCGGGTGCCCGTAGTGCTTCTCGATCTGCGCGCCGATCTTTGCAAGGGCAACGATCTTGTCGTCTGGTAGTTTCTGCACCTTGCGGAGGTGGGCAGGAACAGGAACCTGTTGATCTCCTCCACCGGGCTTCATGGTAATCATGATCTTCTGCTCGGAGATCTTCTTGCTAAGGATCTTGAAGGTCTTCTTGTCAACGATGTACTCGTCAGGCGTGACCATTCCAGAGACGAGGGCCTCTCCCTGACCCCACCCTGCTTCAATAATAATCTTTGGATCGCCAGTAACTGGGTGGGCCGTAAACATGATGCCAGAGACCTCTGAGTTTACCATCTTCTGGACGACGGCGGCGAGACCCACCTTCGTATGGTCATAGCCTGTCTTCTCGCGGTAATAGGTTGCCCTCGCGGTAAATAGAGACGCCCAGCACCTTTTCACGTGGTCAAGAACGTCATCGTAGCCTCTGACGTAGATATACGTGTCCTGTTGGCCCGCGAAGGACGCATCGGGCATATCCTCAGCCGTCGCCGATGAACGGACAGCAACCCACGGCGGATCCTTGTTCGGATCCTTTCCCACCTTTTCAGCAAGCTTTGCATAGGCATCCTTAATGGCAACGGCGATCTCAGGAAGCATGGGCGTGGAAATGATCAGATCGCGGATCTCCTTGGTCACGCGTTCCAACTCGTCGGTATCGTCCACGTTCAGGCCCTTAAGCTTTTCAAGAATCTTCTCCTTTATGCCCGTCTGTTCGATGAAGTAGAAGTAGGCATCAGCGGTCACCACGAATCCGGGGGGGATGGGAAATCCTGCACGGGTCATCTCGCCCAGGTTTGCACCCTTGCCGCCGACGAGGGCGACATCGTCCTTTGTAATCTCCTCAAACCACGCTATCGTCTTCATGCAGTAAGATGACATTTGGCTTTTTTACGTCTTATGGTGGGAGAATGAAACAAAATAAGATAGGAGCGACGAGTAGTAACAACTACGGAACCAGCCCGAAGAAATAGAGGATGAGCATGGTGCCGATGCCAGCCATTCCAAAGAGCAGAGTGACCACAAAGGTAGCGAGAAACGGCAGCTTGATCCCAAAGAAGTAGAGTATGAGGAACGTGACGAGACCGAGGATGGAGTTCACGATTACGCGCTTCAGGAAGAATATGAGAAAGATTGCAAGCGCCACGAGCCCGATGCCTGCGAAGAGGATGATGGGATCCACGTGAACGAGGGACGAGGCACCCTTTGCGACCTCCGTTGCAGCCACGTTCAGATCGACGGCCATGTAGTAAAATGATGCACTCCTTTTTCAAGACTACACTGCCAATGAGTTACATGTTCTCAGACATGGACCGAAAGGTGGGCCTCGCGCTCTACAAAGGCCCGAAGACGCCCGAAGAAATAGCCGAAGAGATCCACGAGGACGTCCGCGACGTTATGGACACGCTTAAAAAGCTCATAAAGCTCAAGATCGTCGTAAAGGAAGGCTACCCTCCGAAGTACCGGCTTGCAGACAACATACAGGAGGCGCTGAAGCCGGAGGATTGGGAATCCGTGGAGGGCATACGCATCCACGCCGTAATCGAGGCGCAGAGCATAGACGAGAACGCTCTGAAGAAGGCCTTGGAGCAGATCCTCAAGAAGCTCAAGAAGGAACCAGGGCTACACGTGGTGCACCACGCGATACCAGAACTGGAAAGATTGGACACAGGAGCGTACTCGGGCTACGTTGAAGTGAAGCTGGCGGCTGAGGGATTTGAACCACTCATGCGCTTCCTCTTCAACTACGGCCCGTCCGTCATAGAGGTCCTGGGGCCTGAAAAGATCATGATAGATGCTGCAGACTTGCAGAGGGGCCTTTTGGACGCCGCAGGGATGATACAGGGCTACGTGGACTACATCAGCCAGCTAATGACAAAAAAGGAGCTGGAAGAGTTCAACAAAACCCTATGGAAATCCCTCTACAAGTGATCAGGGACAGTTCAGCTCCGTGCTGTACGTGAAAGGAACCCAGACGCCCATTGCCTTTATCCCGTACTCTCCGGAGATCGTAGCAACCACCGCGCCCGAGGCGTTCACGTCCACGGTCTCCAAGGACTGCGTGGCACTTTTACCCACAGAGGAAACGTCGTAGTGCTTGGTAACGCTGCCTGCGGAGAGAACCACGCCGTTTAAGTCGAGGGCAAAGGAGTTGTTGTTGGTGATTTTTGGCGTGAATGCACACACGCCCGTGTTGGAATCGTAGGTAACGTTGATGGAGACAGAAGGTGCAGAAAGGAAGTCGCTAGGATCCTCAACGCCAACGGGGAACGTGGCAAGCACGTGATCTGCGCCATTGTAGTGCGCCAGGAGTTTAGCGGTGGCCCTGGGGAACACGAAAAGAAGCTTCACCGTCTTTGAAAAAGTAGCGTTGGACTCCGGCAAAATTGTAACGTTTGAGAGTAGATTCACGTCCTGGGAAACGTCTCCGCTGCTCACCACCGCGTGCAGGGAGTCGAGAACGAGGGGAAAGTCATTAGGGTTCTTCACGCTGCCAGAAAGCTTGACGGAGTAACCATCAGGGGCGAGACCCACATACTCTGCGGATACGCGAGCCACAGGGGGCGCAGGGAAAAGTTTCGGGACGTTCAAATCAAAGCTCTGGGAAACGGAATACTTCTGGCCAGATGCAGAATACGTGCCCGTTAGCGTTGCTACCACGTTCGTGACGTCTGCGGGAACCGTGTACTCGAGTGACGCGCTGGCATCAGAAGATTTGGACACGGAAGAGATGGGAACATCCTGTGTAGCGTCGCCAATGGTGAGCTTGAGAGACGAGAAGCTTAGGGGCACGTTATTGGGGTTGTGAACACGCAACACCACGCCAACAGACTTGGAACTGCCGGTCAGGCGGACATCTGAAACGGAGAGGGCAAAGGAAGGATCCTTCACCAGCAAGCTCTTGTCAGGAAGGGCAACAGGGAATTCCACAGAGATCCCATAGTTCTTACCGTCTGAAACGATATTTCCGTCGATCTTCACGCCAACGGACTGCGCACTCAGGGGAACGTTTGGCGAGAAGGAAATGGGATAGTCTGAAGGGCCCTTTACAACGGACGTTGGGAGCGGCTGTGTCTTCAGGGGCACACCGTCCACGACAAGGCTGGCAGTAAGTCTGGATATGTTATATTCCGTGGATTGGGGGAGATGTAGCTTGCCATTAAAGACAACTGTATACCCAGAAGTTCCTCTAACTATTTTCGCACTGCCAGAGATAGATGGAAGAGCGTAAGGAGAAGAACCACCGCCACCGTGGGCGAAAAAATAGTATCCACCAATTAGTAGCAACAAAATGAGCAGGAGCAGGCCCTTTGGCATGTATGGATTAATGGGAGAGGGTATTTAAATCAACTGAGGTAGCGATAGCGCACGTAACCTGCCGCAAAGATCAGAACGAGCAGCAGGATCGCGAACACGGCAACTCCAGCACGGGACATGAGCCCAGATACTCCACCGACAAGGGGCTTGGGGGTAACTGTAATCTCCGAAACGTGAGTATTCTCGCCTGCAGAGACTGTGATCTTGTACTTTCCAGCCGCGAGCGTCGGAATGTTGTACGTGTAGCTCTCACCGCCAGAAAGCTTGAATTTCTTCTGATCTATGGGCACCTCCGAGCCGTTGATGAGCTTTTGAACGAAGATGCGAACGTCGTCCCTGCACGTACCCATATTTCTCACGATGATGCTCCCTATGCTCTCACCCTCCTGCACGACTAGCTTGTCCGGCGCGAGAATGGCTATATCATCCTTACAGTTCCAGTGTTCAGCCTCCGATGCCAGTTCATTGGAAACAAAGAGCTGCATCTTGTGATCCACGCTAACGAGACCCTTGGCAGATACTGTGACAAGGTGAAGGCCAGGACGCTTGGGAACAACATTGAGAACAATTGTTTTCCCCATACCTTTCTTCAGTTCGAAGGTGCGCGGAATAACAACGAAGTTCTCCTCTGGAGAGGAGGCCACGTCAATATCAATGTTCTCGTCACAGGTCCCACCGTTCTGCACGTAAAGATCCACAACGACGTTCTCCTCCAGCTTCGAGTTCACACGGTCCGGACCGGTAATCTTGACGTAGGAGATGCAGTGAGCCCATGGCACGTAATATCCCCCGGTCTTCAACTTAACGACCTGATTCGTCTCGGGGGTAGGAGCGTTGGCCTCTCCAGCACCACCAGCAGGAGGAGTCGGTACGTTCTGCTCAGGAGGTGGTGCGGGGGTGGCAACGTGAAGCGTGACGGGATTAGACACATACTTTGAACCAAACACGTCCGTCACAACGACCTGCAGAGTGTAATCACCGGCAGAAGATGCGGAAACAGACACGCCAAAGTTCCAGTCAGCTCCTGTGGGCACGAGATGTGGCGGGGCGCCAGATGGATACGAGAAACTGTATGAAATCGCGTTAGCGTCACCGGAAAGCACGTTAACAGAAAGAGACTGGACAGTGACCCCGTAAAAACCATTGTTGAACACGCGACCGGAGAAAGAAATGCGCTGACCCACGTTCGCATCTGAAGAGGTTGGAGAAACAGTCACGACGAGGTTCTTACAGTCTGAACAAGACATTTCGCCGGAATCACAAACCCCGTCGCCGCAATAAATGTTCGCACGCACCAAATAAACGTACTCTGTCAAATTGGATGGCACGTTCAGAAGAACGCCAAAATCGTGGGTAGCTGCCATAATACTGTAGGATCCGATTTTTCCAAGGAAGACAGGATCGTTATTAGCATCAAGGAGCAAGTACGCGGGCACATTGCCGTAAAGAATCGCTTCCCTCGCACAGTATTCCCTGCCGCGCACGTATATGTTCACATCTCGCGAGAACGTTCTGGAGGGCAAGCAAGCACCACAGAAGTTGCCGTCCAAAACAGAATCCACGTTAACATCACAGCTGCTGCGGAGATCGTCAAAGTTCACGTCAGAATTGGTCGAAAGCGCAATGTACCAGTTGTTTTTATCAGAAACTTCGAGCTTATTTCCAGAGACGAGCTGAACAGAAGCCGAATTTGCCTCCTTCACCAGAGCCGGCGATATGGAAAAATATCCAAAGGGCCCTGGGTACGAAGCACCACTAAGGGGCGAGTGAACACTCACGTCACCATAAACCCCCGCCCATGCAGTATTCGACGGGAGGGGATACTGAACGAGAAGGTTCACCTCATACACGTGGCCGGGAAGAACGTTTATATCGCCAGCTGCGGCTGCAGTGAAAAGAAAAGTAACCACTGCAAGGTAGATAAGGAAATGCCGCACTGGCGCTCACCGTTTCCGTAGAACGATGAGCAGAACTATTATTAATACCAGTGCGGCGCTCACGAGCAAGTAGTTTTCACTAACCCACTCCAAAACGACGTCTTGGAGAGTCTCCTTCTCCAGCGGCAGCGTTCCGGAGATTATGTGCACTGGAAGGCCCGCATCCTTGCCGAAACGAGCCGTGTAGTGCACCTCGGGGTTGTCCAAGAGGTCTGCATCGGTCAGGAAGACCTTTGCGTAGAGCTTAGCCGTCTGGCCCGCGCGGATAAGGCCCTGGCGGGTCTTCACAGTGGTGGGAACGCCGTCAACAAGGAGGTTCTTCAGATAGACAGTGGCCCAGGTAGGCACCGAGCCCGTGTTCTTCACGTAAACGATGATGTGCTCG
>JALTCQ010000110.1 GCA_027074515.1 Microcaldota archaeon
TATCTTGTCCGCGATTGCCGGTATGATGGGCGCAAACAGCAAGAGTATTTGGCGGAGTACCTCGTAGAGCGTCCACCTCGCTGCCTCGCTTTCCTTCTCGCTGAAGCCCTCTTCGCCGCGCGCTCTTCTTTTGACGAGCTCAATGTAGTGGTCGGCGAAGACGTTCCACGTGAACTTTCTGAGGTCTAATGCAGCGTTGTGGAAGTCGAACTCTTTGTAGTATCCAATTACCTTCTCACGCACGCGGTTCAGCTCTGAGAGGATCCATTCGTCCGTCGGTTCGAGCTTTGGACGTTCATCCACTGGCTCGAACATGGATATGAAGCGTGCAATGTTCCAGAGCTTTGTAAGGAACTTGCCAGCGCCCCGGATTTTCTGCTCCGAGATCCTGTAGTTTTCTCCTATGCTCGTCTCCAGTGCGATGTACATGCGCAGCGCATCCGTGCCGTACTTATTAATGATCTCGAAGGGGTCGACGACGTTGCCCAAGCTCTTGCTCATCTTTCGGCCCTTCTCGTCGAGCCCCATTCCGTTGATGAAGATCTTGTCAAATGCTCTCTTGCCCGTCAACTGGTGCACGCGGAGCAGGGAGTAGTAGAGCCACGTTCTGATGATCTCGTAGCCCTGTGGGCGGAGCTTTGTTCCCTGCTCAAAGGTCTTCTTGAAGAATTCCTTGTCGCGCATCCAGCGCGTTATGAATAGCAGGGAGATCGAAGAGTCCATCCACGTGTCCAGGGTCCTCCACTCGCCCTCCACATCCTTTGGATCCCAGCCCTCTTGCAGTTCAGGCGGCAGCTCCTTCCATGGTTTCCTGTACTTGCCGTCAGCATAGACGAAGCGCTCGCCCGTCTTCTTGTTGTACCAGATGGGCAGCTCCGTTCCGTAATACCTTCTTCTGGAGATAGGCCAATCCACCGTTACCGAATCAATCCAGTTGAGCAAGTGTTGTTTATACTTCTCTGGATACCACTCCGCTTCCTCAACGTACTTGCGTAGCGTGTCCAGGAACTCTGTTTGCTGGAGGTAATACTCCTTCATGGGGATTATCTCGATCTCATGCTTGCAGCGCTCGTGCACTGGCACCTTGTGTTTTATCTGCTTCTTATCCACGAGCAACCCTGCCTTTTCCAGGTCCTCCACAGTTGCTTTTCGTGCTTCCTTCACAGTCAGCCCAGCATACTTGCCTGCTGCCTCCGTGAGTTTTCCGTCAGTATCGATAACCTTGACGGGTTCTAGCTTCAGCTCGCGGAAGATGCGCACGTCGTTCACGTCACCGAAGGAACAGATGTGCACAACACCAGTTCCGAACTCGGGGTCTGCCTCCTTGTGCGGTATGATTGGAATCTCACGGCCAAGGAGTGGAACGATGGCTGTCTTCCCGTGCAGGTGTTTGTAGCGTTCGTCGTCGGGGTGGACGATGATTGCCTTACAGCCGAAGAGCAGTTCGGGACGTGTTGTTGCAACGATCAGATCCTCGCCCGTCTCTTTTACCTTGTACTTGATGTAGTAGAGCGTGCCCTCTTTTTCTTTATACTCGATCTCCGCATCCGCTATGGTAGTCTTGCAGTGCGGACACCAGTTGTTGGGCCGTTCTGCCTCGTAGATCAGCCCTTTGTCCCAGAGGATCTTGAATGAGAGTTGAGTCAGCCCCCTATACTCCGGCCAGTCCGTCTGGTAGTAGTTCTCCTCGTAGTCGCCCGAAAGTTCCAGTCGCTTCATAATGTTTCGCATCTTCTCCGTCCACTGGTCCAAATAGTTCCTGCAGAGCCGCTCGAAGTCGTCTCTGTCGTGCTCCCACATGTTTATGTGCTCGTACTTCTCCACGTACATCTCTATTGGGATTCCGTTTCTGTCCATGCCCACCGGGTAGAGCACGTTGTAGCCGAGCATCCTATGGATGCGTGCGATGATGTCCTGCATGGAATATGACACCGCGGCGCCTATGTGCCAGACCGGAGCAGGGTACGGCGGCGGTGTATCTATAATGAACGACGGTTTGTCAGAATTCGGATCGAACTTCCACCAATCCTCGCTTTCCCATTTCTTTATCATCTCTTCCTCAAAATCAATCTTCCAGCGCTTCTCCTTAATCCTTGGTTCCGCGGACCCGTCCATCACCTGTCACCTTCCTCACCTCCATATAATCCTGCGTTTTCGTTTTAAATAAGGGCGGTTGTAGTGGTTTACGAGTGTTTGAGCGCGAGAATCTGGAACCCGACTCCCAATCATTCCAAGGGCCCACGCGCTTAACGGCCCAAACATGATTATGATCGCAGGGGTTAAAGCGATGCTAAGGATCGCTTCGGCAGTATCTGTAGGATTTTTCTGGTACGAGGCTCGGATCCGCTTCAGAACACCAGCTAAAATCTGTTCTGCACGACTCCATAGCAGTGCTGATATTTGAATCCCTGCGGTTGTAACGAGGATTGCTGCTGTTACCGCGCAATTAATGACGGGACGTGCCAGCCATCTTTTATGCCTTCGCTGAGTGCTACCCCCACAAGAACTACCCCCCACAAGAAGCAAGTATGCTGAGAATGTTTCCACCGTCGCGAGCGCCGTGTTTTCCCTTTCCTTCATGCTCACGTATATTCCGATGATGCCCATGGTTGTCGTGAGTGAGATCACGTAGTATATTATGGGCGTGTTCATCGTTTTTATGACAGTTATGGCAATCGTTGCTGCGTATATCAGCGATAGAACCTTTTTGTTGTTGTGTTTGTTGCCTAGCTTCTGGCGACGTGTAGTATCCCGACCATGGTCCATAGAATCAGCGTTTTCAACATTGTGCTGTACTGCGTGTTTATTGCAAGATATATGTAAAGAAATGGGGAGAAATACTATTGTAATGGCTTGTACCAACGAATATGAGTATCCTGTCTGCAGCATCATGCTGCTTATTCACCGTGCACCACCCTGCGATTTCGGGGCAGATATCAGATACGTGATTGCCGATCGAATGCTGATCGAAATGTGCGGCAAAATTACGGACACTATTGGGAAGAGGATCGCGTACAGCATCATGTTCGAGGATATGCCGGATATTTCTCGATCAATGGCATTCCCACACCTTTCCAGCGCTTGGTCAATCTTGCGGTTTTCCCACTTTGCCAAGAACAACCCTGCTGCAATGAGTAGCGCGAAGATTAATATCTCCGTGGCCGACACACCAACATGTGTGGCTTGTGCCATTGCGGTCATGTCTAAATAGTACTTGAGAATCATAATCCCCACTGCGGACAACACCAAGAGCCTGCCAAACACTCGCATCGTGAATGTGTACAGTCCGATGGCACCGAGCAAAACGGCCCCCGCAGCTGCCATGAACAGGATCAAGTTCGTTGCAGGCGTTACCAGTACCAAAAATGTGCTAATTACCACCGCTGTCAGGATTCCTGCTATATTTCCGTACTTTCGTGCCACTCTTCTCGAAATGATCAAGGGTATTGTACCGATAAATGGCAAGAACAGTATTATCAGAGGGAGGAGGCCCCACAGAAGTGCGTCTATTGCAAATATCACGTCGGTGAAAAATGGAGTGTATGGAATTGCCATGTGGATGTGTACGGGTAATGAGATTGGGGCGGGTTCCGTTGCAGCCTTCGCTAATTCTATGGTTGCCACGAGAATGTAGCTGGTAATTGCAATTATGGCAAACGTTGCCAATGCTTTGATCCCCACTTGGCCCCATTTCCGTTGCACAGTGTTGATGATGTCTTTCCACTGCCGGGAAGAGTCCATTAGATATGTTAGGAGGTATCCGCCGGCATATTCTATCCCACACAGCAGGGCAGTCATGTATGGCAGTGATGCGGCCAAAACGACCAAAAGCGCGATTTTGCCGGAAATACCTGCGGGAGATCCTGGATAGATGCTCGTTGTGCTTATCAGCACCCATAGATCAAAGACAGTAACTAACAGCAGCTCGATCTTTGCAGTTTCCCACACTGCCTTGAATACACGCACGAATGAACCAGATCGAAGAGCGAGTCCAATCTCTCTACACGTAGGGAGTAGCTCCAAGATTTTCGATTTTCTCTCGAAGCGTGCGTATTCGTAGTATCCCAGCAGGCGTTGCATTACGTAACCACACGCGGCTCTGCTTTATATTCTTTGTGTGGGTTGATTAATGGCCCTTATTTTAAACGACTGTATATTCTATCATTACGTGGACCGAGAGTTCATCAAGGTGCTTGGCGTTTCCATCGTTCTCTTCATCGTTGCTTACGTTGCGGTTTACTTAGCATCTGCTCGTTTCTCCCCGGGGTCTGCAGGAACCATCGACTACTCTGCCCGCGTGAGCTACAGTTCCGGAGTTTTCACTGTAGATGAAAACATGATCTTTCATCTGTACGAAGTGGAACACCTCGTTTACCGCAACTGGGATGCGCCGGCCAGTTTGAACAATTCGCTCTCTATGCCTCATATTCGCGTTCTATCAGTGGACTGCCCGTCGGGAACCGTTCCCTACTTCGCGTCGCCTGACCAATACTACTACTTCGTGAACGGCCAGTGGTTGCCGGAGGAACAGGCTGTTCAGTACATTCCCCGTTATACCGCAATAAAATACGTGCACATGGCAAGTAAGGCAGAGGTGGGCTGTGTGTCCTCGTACGGTGTGCTTCCGCCAGGTGCGTATTCTATGCACGTCCGTTTTCAGATATACCCAACGCTTCACTGTGATAACGAGTACTGTCACGCGAACATTGCCCTTGCAGGTTCCCACCATTTCCCTTACGCATCTGTCCGCGTCGCTCTATTCGGCAAAGGAATACGCGACACCATTCAGCGCCCTCCATCATGGTACCTCTGGCTATTTGGGCTATATAGTAGCGTACGTCTGGAGTACGAGACGCTTCTCGATCCAGTATCCGGATATTCCTTTATACAGCATGTTTCTGGCGTTCGCGCCAAGTTCCTTGCCTCTAAATTCTCGTACAGTTATCTTTTGTATTATATCGTCGGGTTCTTTGCTTTGCTTCTTCTGCTCTTTGTTCCATTTTACGTCTTCTACTACTGGTGGCGCCACGGCAGAGAAAAGGAGTATCCAGACGTTCCAGACTGCCTGACAAACGTGCCGAACCCCGAGCGCAAGCCTTGGGTCGTGAACGGGGTCTTCGCAGGACACCCAGGCAAGTTCGACAAGAACGCCCTCGTCGCAACGATTATGGACCTTGAACGAAGGGGGCTCATCCGTTTTGAGAAGGGGAGTGGTGAAACGGCAATCGTTCTCCCCAAACAGTTAGACTTCGCGAATCTTGATGGCTATGAACGGGCAGTTGTGGATTTCTTGCGAAGGTACTCCGTTAATGGCGTGTTTTCTCCAAAGTCTTTCAAGAAAATCGTCAGCGACGCTTCTGAATCGGAATATAGAAGCCTTTCCATGTTTTGGAAGGAGCTAACTGGTAATTCGAATCTTGCCTCTGACGTTGCTGGCAGATTTATCACGTCTGGCCCCCGTATGTTTATTACGACTCTGTATGTTCTTGGTGGTTTGCTTTTCTTCTGGATTTATCTCGCTGGGCCGGCAGCGGCCTTTTTCTTCGCACTAGCGTTCCTTACGGATGCTACCATTCTCCGTGCACTTCCAAAGGACCTCCTCGGACATTGGAAGGACGATTATGGCAAGGAGTATCTCCAGTGGCAAGCGTTTAAGTGCTTTCTTTCCGATCTGGCGCTGATTAAGAAGTATTCTGAGGATTTTCGCTCCATGTGGAAGGATTGGTTGATTTATGGTGCTGCCCTCGGTGTTGCCGACAAGGTGCTCAAGGCACTGAAAGAGTTAAACGTGCCGGAGCTCGTAGACTACTCAGATGTCTACTTTGGCGTTTACCTTGGCTTTGAGTCCATAGCACAGGCGTACACGGTCAAGGCTGCTGAGATATCCGCTGCTCATGCTGCTTCTGGTGGTGGCTTTGGTGGTGGCGGGGGCTTCGGTGGCGGAGGTGGAGGTGCCCGCTAACTGTTCTCACCGTTTTTCACAAACCCCGCGTCAGCTTCAGCAGTGAAATGGGGAGCAATGGCATATTCAAGAACCAGGCGTATTTTGCCTTTTCCACTGATATAGTTTCCACCCAGCATCTGCAGTATCTTTCGGTAATCCTTGTATGTTTGCCTTGGGCCCCATTTGTCCAACACCATCACAACAGCCTCATCCAGTGCACCGGCGTTTATGACCATTTGTTTGAACGGAACCCCTTGGGCTCTGAGTAGCTCCACGGTTTCACTACAACATTTGAACTGAACTACGGCATCGTGGCTCGTCCCAGCCACATAATGTAACTCTAACGCGTTACCTTGTTGTATTAGCTCTGCTCGGTCTGGAAGCTTATTTATGCGCAGGTCTTTGGCTATTTTTAGATAGTACTGCTTTCCTGGCGGCAATATTGCCACATAAAAGTCTTCCACTTCATATGCCTGTAGGTGCACCATGTGCGCCGCGACGATTTGGCACGGGTCTCTGCAGTTCTCATTTGTCGTTTGCCATAGCATTTCAAAAGAGTCAGTATCAAGGGGATTTTTGTTGTATTTTGCGACGATCGTTTTTCTCGCGCTTGCGGATATGCTCTCTGGATGCTGCACGATCTTCTGTGCTAGCTCCGAAGCCCGCTTAATCCTTTTTAGCTCCTGGCGTTCGTACCACTCGCCTACTCCTATGGCTAGGATTGCCATGCCAGTGACTGCGATGATGAATCCCTGTGCAACTTGTTTTATCGGGCCCACATCGTACCCCTTTTCGTAGGATATGATTGCCATTGCCCCGAACAGAAGTATTAACACAAGAGGGATGCCTATTGCGAGCGTAATGTATGTGCGTCTTTTCGCGCGAAGGTACTGTGCTTTTGCGTGCCCAAAGTCCGTAACGTCCATTGCTTTGTTCACGTAGATTGCTCGCATGGAGATCCCTCGCCGATCGTATACCTACGGCTATCTGCCTTTATATACCTGCCTTTGCAATAGTGTTACGGTGATATCATGCTTTGGCTTTGGATAATCTTGGGCTTACTGGCCCTGGTGATCATCTGGCTGATAGGGGCGTATAACAGGTTCGTGCAGCTGGATAACGCCATTGAGAACACGTTCCACCAGATCCGCGTGGCCATGAAAAAGCGATTTGACATGATCAACCAGCTCGTTGAGAGCGCATCCAGCTACGTGAAGTTTGAAAAGGACGTCATGACGGATGTTGCCAAGCTCAGGAACATCAATTTGGCCACCCCTGCGGACGTAAAGGATGCTGATGCAGTGGCGCGCAACGTCTTCGGGAAGCTCGTCGCCGTGATGGAGAACTACCCGGATCTGAAGAGCGCAGAGGTCGTTCAGAATCTCATGAACTCAATCAAGGACGTAGAGGATGAGATTGCAAGACTCAGATACCTCTACAACGATCAGGTGCAGAGCTACAACATGCTCCGCGAGATGTTCCCAACGAACATCGTTGCGTCCATCTTTGGCTTCAGGGAAAAGGAGTACCTCCAGTTCGGCGAGGAGATCGAGCAGAGGCCCAGCACGAAGGTCTACTGACCTTCACCCACATATTTTTCTAAACGGACAACTCTCGCACACGCTTGGATCCTCCTTTTTGGGGAATACGCCGGCGCGAACCGTTGCGTGGAACCTCTGCTTCAGCGATTCAACGAACCAGAAGTCGTTCTCGTCGAAATTCTTCTCCCAGAGTACCTCGTCGTCCTTTGTTCGAATTATCTGCACGGTGATGTTCTTCACGCCGAGGGAGCGGAGCGCCGAGGCGTAGGCAAATACTTGAACCTTCCCACGCTCCGAGAGTGACGCCTTGAAATCAATTATTACTGCTTCCTTCGGGTATAACCGCACCTCGTCCATCACCCCGTACAGACCGTTCCCGTAGATCTCCACCTCCCGTCCTATGAGCTCCTCTCCTGCCAGCGCCAGGTCCACTGCCATGCCTATGGGCATCTTCTTCTCTGCCCGGGCTTTATGCTCGTTGTACTTCTTGGCGTGTGCCCTTGCACCGTTGATCATGGCGTAATTCAGTTTTTGCCCCAGGATTTTTCTGTAGAGAAAGCGGCGCGGGCAGATGTAGAAGTCGGCGAGGTCTGTCCCCGTTATCGCGTTGGGCGGCTTTCCGTTCTTCGGGCTGACGAAGTAGATCACGGCTATAATTATGATGTTCTTTTAGAAGGGCGTTTCGGAGGGGGTGCGTTCCGCTGTTCCGTTGATGGGGGTGAACTCCGCTGGCACTTCCTGTACGACATCGGGGGTCGCGGGGAAGTCCAGAACGAGCCGAACTTTGCCCCTTGCGCTGACGTATCTTCCCATGCCCAGCGTGTACAGTACGCTGATGTAATGCTGGTACTCTTGGAAGAACCTTCCGAGGCGTGGTTTTGGGAGAATTACCGCAACTACGTCTTTCGTTTCGCCTGCCGTGATTCTGAGCTTCTGGAATGGTATCCCATCTGCCCGAGCGAGCGTGGCCCGTATTCCATCTGCTTCGAAGTCCACTCTCGCGTTCCTGCTTTTGCCAGCCACGTAGTGGAACTCTATGTCGGAGTCTGTTTGTATGAGGCGCGCTTTGTCTGGATCTTTGGATACTTTTGCATTTTTAGATAGACGAAGCACGTACTGCTGTCCTGGAGGAATTAACGCCACATAGAAATCTTCAAACTCGTGCACGGGCGTTTCCAGTTTTCTTTTGGTAAATACGTAGTTGAATTCAGTTGGTTCTTCGTCTTTGAAGCTCCACACCATGTATTCCAGATCGCCACCATCGCTCCCCTTTATCTTCAAGTATTCTCCGTGCGCCATCTTTATCGGAACGCCCGGGATCCGCAACACTCTGCCGTCTGTCTGAATCTCCATTGTCTTGAGCCTTTGGACGAACTTTTCTGCTTTTCTTTTTGTTTTTCGGAGCTTGTAGTCGTAGTAGATCACCACAGGCGTTGTCAGAACCGCGGTTAATCCAAATATGATCCCGAAGAGCAGCATCATATTCTGAAACTCCTTTGCAGGCAGGGTTATGCCAGCGTACGCGATAAGTATGGCCAGAACGCCCAATATAACTGCGAGTATTTGCCAAGTGGGTATTTTATGCGTTTTCCAACCCTTTGGCGTGAGCTTCTCCCCTGTTTCTGCGAGTATGGGAATCATTTATCATCACCTCTTGCCGCTACGAACTCCGCCGGGACCTCTGCTTTAACATCTTCGTGGGTCGCCATGCTCAACACCATGCGAACGCTGTGAATGTCTGTTACGTACATGCTCTTTCCTGTTGCTTTTTCCCATAGTAAAGAATGCTGGGCAAGGCCGTACTCCGCAAGGGGGCGCTTATGGGGAAAGATGATCATAGTGAGCTCCGCCACGTCCCCTGGTGTAAACACCTTCTGGATGAAGGGTATTGCGTCTGTTTCCCATAGCTTCACAGTTCCCGTGTCATATATGCCTTCCAGGCGCACGCCTTGGCTCTTTTGCTTGACGTATCTTATCTCTATGGCGGATCCGATTTGTGTCGCCTCTGCTCGGTCTTGTTCCCACGTTACGGAAATAGGTTTTTCCAAGCGCAAGTAGTACCAGCTGCTCGGGGGCACAATCGCCAGTATATAGTTGCCAAGATCCATCGCTGGGAGTACTGCTTCCTCAGGCGTGAATCGCACGGTGGCGGGAAGCTCCGCGTGATGCGGATCGTCTGGAGACCCAATCACGTTGTACGTCCACACATATCCGCTGGTGGCACCCACGTTCCACAGGGCATCAACATTCATGCTTACGGTCCCATATCCGTATATTTTGGCGCTCGGCACGGCGACGTGGATCGTACCGTTTCCCGGCGAGATTGTCATGTCTGCAAGCCTGTGGTCAATATACGTTTTGGCGTGCAATTTGCCGTTTTGGTTCTCAGCATATATGTACGTAAGCCCTACGCCCACCAACAGCCCGTATACCGTGAGCTTAATCAGTTCTATCGTACCTATCTTGCCCACGAGCGCGTATAGCAGGCCCAGTGGTACGAGAACAGGCGCTGTCAGGAGGATCACGGAGATTACTGTGACCTTAGGCGCGGATACGTTTTTCACTTCTTCCCCGTTTGGACCGTAGATGTATCTCACGTTGGTTCCTCCTACTTGATGATCTTCCACGCATCTACCACCACGCCCAGGTCGCTGCCTTCTGCCGCGTTTTCAATAAGCCTTTCCAGAGGCTCCGCATCGCTTGGCTTGTCGCCGACTCTGGCGCCAGGCACCACGTTTACTGGGCGCCCGTCCGGCGTCGGAACAAACTCCGCCGGTGCCGCTGCGTGTCTGTCCAGCGCGATGGGGTAGTCCAGCGTTGCCACCAGTTTGCCTTTTGCCAGCGCAAAGGTGCCGTCTATCTGTTCAAGGAAGAGCAGATAGTCAGTATAATCCTGTTCGTACCTGCTTCCGCCGAAGAGTGGCTTGTTCACTACTATCGCCAACACATCATCTGTCTTTCCTGCTCCAACCACAAGCTTCTGGAAAGGAATGCCTTTCACCTCAGCTATCTTTACTTTTAGTCCATGGGATTCAAACTCGAGCCGTGCATCCCTGCTCTTGCCCGCCACGTATTGGAATTCTATTTCTTGCTCCCCCTCGTCTTGGTGAACGATTACCTTGTCCGGCAACGCGTCTAATTCTATGTCGTGCTCTATTTTCAGGTAGTATCTGTTCAGGGGTGGCACGAGGACGACGTAGTAGTCTCCAAAGTCATACGCCGGCGCGTATATGCCATCCCTTGCAAAAACTATGTCTGGTTCTGGTTTCTGGTCCAGGAACTCCCAGCGCATGTACTCTCGCTTGCTGTTCTTTCCGCGCTCCACGTGGTATTTGCCGACAAGTGTGACGGCCTTTTTGCCCTCCAGAATCACAGTTCGCCCGCTTACGGAATAACTCAGGTCGGATAGCTCCTGCTCAAAGAACTCTCTCGCTTTTTTGTACTTGCCCAGGGATAGCTCCACCCCAACTGCCGTGGCTATTGCGGAGCCACTTACAGCCAAGATACTCAGCCATGGTGGGGCCCTCTGATAGAGAAGATACCCTGTGAGCAGTGCTATTCCCACTCCGCCGTATCCCCAGTACTTTTTGCGGAGCTCATTGCTTGCGTTTCTGTGAAGAGGTTCCACCGTATTGACATGGATACCTTGCATGTTACTCCAGAATGTTTTTGTGGTATTAAAGCGTGTTGCCCCCGCCAGAGACACCGGTTCATCGCATCCCCGGGCGTCGCGAGCGGGGGCATTAATCTTCTGGCTCAAATATTTCTTCAATCTTCTTGCCGAAGAACCGGGAGATCTTGAAGGCGAGCCGGAGGGACGGGTCGTACTTGCCTCGCTCAATGGCGATGATCGTCTGTCGTGTCACGTCCAGCGCTGCCGCCAGCTCCTCTTGCGTTATCCCTCTTTCCTGTCTGAGCTCTCTCAGCCTGTTCCTCAATGGGTGTCCCTCCACTCCATGTATTGATACACGACGACCCATATGAACAGCACCGCGAAGCCCGTGGAGAGCAAAGGAATGCCTACCGCTGGCGTAGGGACTGCCATGCTAGTACCAGCTATTATAAGCGTCCCGATCGTCGCTATCAACGTGTGCTTCGCTGCAACGGCAAGGTTCTTTTCCCTGCGCTCGTCCCACTCCTCGTAGTTAGACAGCGCCATAAGTATTGCCACGACGGCGGTTGTTACTATTGCGGCGATGAATGAGGATGTGTACATTCCTTCGCTTGCCAAGTTGCCCGCCGTTATGCCTCCGACTATGGCAAGGATGCTGATGAGTGGGTTAGTTTTCCTTCGTACGCCACTCTTTGTTCCAACGTAAATGCGGAGCTTCATTGCTCTCGCCTCCAGACTACGTACGCCGCAACGCTTGCCAATACTACTCCAGCAAGTGTCACTATAAGCCCTAGCAGTGCCGTATTCGCTCCAAGACCCTCCAGCAATATCAGTATTCCTCCGATGCCCAGGGATGCACCGCCGATCCTATTACTGACATCCCACGCCTTCTCCGATTCTAGCCCCCACGGTGTTCGGACACCTAAAGCCCAGTTCTGCTTGGCAACGAAGGTAGCTACGCCAGCTACCGCGAGAGCTGCCCCACCACCGGCCATGGCGACAGCACTCGCGTTGATGTTGTATTCTGCCGCTTGAAGGACGGCTGCTGAGAGAATAAGTGCCATTATGGCGGAAAACCCGATTACGAATGCGTTGTATGCTCTGGAGAACTTCTCTACGTTCTCCCGACGCGGATACACGAATCTGATGCCCCATACGACAAAGGTTATCGCTGCCATCAGAGCGACAAGCGCGGGAAAGTCCTTTGCGGTTGTCCAGCCGTTTGGTTCACCGTTTATTCCCCAGTGCGTAGGAATTTTGGCAGTGGGCGGAATATGGAGCATATAAAAGAGGGCCAAGGGAGCAGCCCATGCCAACACAGCGGTTACAAGCGTAAAGACGTCCATTCTATCCATGTACGTCCCTCCAGTTCAGCGTGAAGTACGCAACGACCCAGATGATACCGGGAACGACCATCCCCACGAAGAGCACTGCTGCCTCCGTGTATCCGAGCATGTTCGCATAGGCTCCTGCGAGCAGGCCCACCACTGCTGACGCTCTAACGGCGATGAGTGCTGCGTCCTTCGATCTTGCGACCATGCGCTCGTCCGCCTTCTGGACCGGTCCGAGGGCTGCTGCGATCACAGTTACCAGGGCCGTTGCAAAAAGTCCTTCCACTGTGAATAACACAACATCTCCCTTTTCCGCTGCGTCGCCCATGAACCAACCCGCTATCGCGAGAATGCTAATTATGAGCACTGCTCTTAGTTTTACTCTTCGGACCATGCTCAACACCGTAATGTAAAGAAAACTTAACGTTAATAAAACTTTACATAGTGCTTTTATTCAGCCTCCTCGCAGTTAAACACATGGAACCACTCTATCGCAGCATCCTTGAAAGGGCGAGAAAGCACCAACCATTTTGGGATTTCTTGAGAGAGCATTTTACTGGTAAGTATCTTGAGGCGCACCGAGAAGTTTTTGGAGAAGACGAGCATTACCGGCGAGTTTTGAGTGCCAAGAACGGCATCTTTGATATGGACCCACAATTGTTTTTCAAGCTTCACGAGGAGCTCGGGCGTATTATGGGAATCCCCAGCGAGCCAGAGCGAAGAGATCCGAGGCTCGACGATCTGTACGTTGTTCGGGTGAATCCGAAGTATGCTCCTGAACTGGCGGAGGAGCTGGCAAGGGCTGCGGTTGCAGCCGAAAAATTGTATGGAAAGCCAATCTGGGCGGTTCCAAGGACAGACGCAGTTAGCATATTGAAGAATGCTGCTTTAGGCGTGCACAAGCGATATAAAGACCGCGAACCCGTTTTAGTTGGCCCTGGAAACATTGTTTGATTCGTGCCGTGATGATGAGTGGTTTGAGCCTCGCTGTGGGGTGATGAGAAGCCGCCAAGCTGACCATTTATATTCCCTGATTCCCCCGTTCTTTCATGAAGAGCGTTGATGCGCTCCTACTCGCAGAATTCATCATCTTCGTATCTTTGCTCGCCTCTGCATATTACTACGCGTTTCTCCCATCTAGATCGCGGTACACTGGAACCAACAGGGTGTTGTGGATGGTTATGCTCCAAAGACTATGATCTTGTGGCTGCCAGTATTCTTTGCAGCCCTTGTTTTACTTGTTTGGGCTCTGCCTTTTGCGGATCCATTGCGGGATAACGTGAATCGTTTCAGAGATGTTTTTGACGGCTTTGTAGTGCTTCTCGCGCTCTTTCTCGCTGCGACCCAGTGCCTTTTGCTTGGATACAACCTCGGATGGGTCTCCACCGTAACCGTTGCGATTCTTGTGCTTGTCGGAGTGTTGCTCATCGCTACCGGATATATTCTCTACGTTTCTGAGCCGAACTGGTTCATTGGATTTAGGACGCCGTGGACGCTGTCTTCTCCCGTGGTGTGGAAGCGCGTTAATCGCGTAGCAGGTATCTTTTTCGCCTTGTTTGGTCTCTTGATTACAGTATCTTCAATTTTCTCCACGATGCTCGCGCTCTACGAGATCTTCGCGCTCCTCGCAGTAGTCATCCTTCTTGCTGTGTGGTCTTACGTTCTTTACGTGAACGAGCATCGTTGATCGTCTAACTTTATTACCTTTAAAACCGCCCCTCTTTTTATTAGCGTGAACTGGAAGGCGTACGTTTCGAAGTTCTGGAAGTCCATCCTCGTTCGTAAGGCCAATATGGTCGCCGTTGTCATTTTCGTCGCCACGTACTTCTCTATGCTCCCAGGCATCAAGGGTTTGGTCGGCCTCGCCCTCTTCCTCTTCGCCTATTCGTCCATTTACTACTATAACGACCTGCTGGACTACGATGCCGACAAGAAAAGGACATATATGCCGCCGGACAAGCTCCTCTACCACGGAGATGCATCCCCACGGGACTACGTGCACCTCCTTGCTTGGGTTCCGGTGCTGGGAGTCTCTGCCACGTTCCTCTACAGCCCGCTTCTTGGTGTTGTAACAGCACTCACAATACTCATGAACCACCTTCGAACGGTCGTGAAGAACCTCTTTATTCGCGAGACGCTCCTGGCTGTGGTGGAGTTCTTGAACTTCGAGGCGTTCTGGGTGGCGCTATACGGCTCGCTCATTCCTGGCATTGCCATTCCGATCTTCGGAGCGTACGCCTTTGCATATGCGCTATCTCACGCAGTGTATAAACTTCGTTCAAAGCCCCTGCTTCAGGCGATCCGCACCTGGTGGCTCTGGGCCTTGGCCGTTGCCATCTTTGTGAACGCTGCATTTAGCCTGCCCCTCGTGTCTGAGAGCACGCTGCACGCCATGGCAATCTTGGTGGCGTCCGTCGTGTACGTTCTCTTCGTCGCACTTGCTGCCTCCCGCTACCTCAACAAGGATTTGGAGACGGGGATGCAGCGAATCTTCCGCGCGCACGATGTTGGTCTCACCCTTGCTACCCTCGTGTTTATGGCAATCGGCGTTGCCATCGTTTATGCACACATACCGACGGCTCCTGTTCCCATTTCCGCTCCGGAGGGCGTGCGCATCGCTCTCAGCTCCATAGACCGATACCAATCCCAGCTTCTTGCGTACCTGCTCTGACGGTGATGTCATGGATGTTATTGCTTTTTTCAAGGACCTCCTGCTCCCAAAGATCCTCAAAAAATCTCAGCTCTTCGCTTTAGCTATTCTTACCGGCGTTGCCCTCGCTCTTCGCCCGGATTTGAATGGATTTGTTGGAATCACCTTGTTCTTTCTGACGTATCTCTCCACGTACTTCTATAACGATCTCGTGGATCTGGAGGAAGACCGAAAGAAGCCCGTGTATCCTGCAAAACTCCTTGCACGCGGCAAGATGTCTGAATTCGAGGCATTCTTCCTTGCGGGCAACCTTTTTGCATTTGGTGTGCTCATCACCACACTCTACGACCCTGTTCTTGGTGTGCTTGCCTTTCTTGCTGTTTTTCTGAACAACGTCCGATCCCACGTCCGTGATGTATTCGCACGTCAGGCACTTCTCGTTCTCGTGGAGTATGCGAACTTTGCCGCTGCGTTCTACGCTTTTTTCCACGTTCTTCCTGGTGTTCTCGCATCCTCCGTGGCTCTTGAGTTCTCTTCGCTCTACGCCCTTGGCCACAACGTCTACAAGTTCCGTGAAGGCAGTATCTGGCGTGTTCTGACGCACAAGAAGTCGATATTGCTTACTCTTCTTGCGTTCCTGTTTATGGTACCCACTGTCATCGCACTTGCCCATAATTTCTTCGCTCTTCTATTTGGTGTCCTTTCTGGGTTTATTTACGTTGTTCCACAATATTTCTTCGTCAAGCGGGCCGATTTGACTGAGCAGGCCTTCGTGGACCGATCGTTCTGGACAGACGCCGTTCTGATGGGTTTAATAGCTCTCTGGTACGTGATAGGGATATGGCTGGTGCTCTGACGGTGAAGCAACTCTACGAGCGTTTGCTCTCTTTCTACGGCCCTCAGAACTGGTGGCCTGCTGAGACGCCCTTCGAAGTTGTAGTCGGAGCAATCCTTACGCAGAACACCGCTTGGAGGAACGTTGAAAAAGCGATCGACAATCTGAAGCGTGAAGGCATTTTAGATCCGGAAAGCATTCTCAAGACGCCAGACGATGCCCTTCGAGAACTCATCCGTCCTGCTGGCTTTTACAACCAGAAACTCCAACGTTTAAAGGCGGTTTGCAAACTCATCGTCGATTATGGTGGGCTGGAGGAGCTGTTCTCCTTGCCTTTGGGCGAATTACGTTCTGTTCTCCTATCCGTCAAGGGCATCGGCCCTGAAACGGCCGACGCAATTATTCTCTACGCAGCGAACAAACCCAGCTTCGTTGTTGATCGATATACTCACCGTGTTTTCACGCGTCTCGGCTTGTGGAGCGGTGATTACGACTACGAAGGTATAAAGAAACTGGTTGAAACTGAAATCCCTCCGAATGTTCATGTTTACAAGGAGTTCCACGCGCTCATTGACGAACACGCCAAACGGATCTGTCGTAAGAAGCCTTTGTGCAATTCCTGCCCGCTTAGGGATGTCTGTCCTTACGCACGAGCCGCGGTCGCTTCTGGAGAATAAAGTGTTCTACCAGTGCCTTCCTCAGCGCAGGCGATGCAGATCTCATGAGCTGAGCGACGTCGTGCGGAGTTACCTCTTTCTTCGCGGCTATTGCCTTGAGGAACCTGTACACTGTCAGAGCATCCTTCTTTATGACGTTCCTGCGCTTCATGAAATCGCTACCCTTGAAGCTCATTGAGACCACGCCAATTTTCTGTCCCGGCTTTGTAATTCCCGTTAGGGTGGTGTGTTCTGTCAAGTCGCGGACCTTGTACGGTACTCCAAGCCCTGCCAAGTAGTGCTGAACAAAGGGATACGTCCATATTGGCGCACCGTTTCTTGTTCGCTGGATGACGTGCACGTTTTTCCCCACTCTCCCCAGCTCGTACAGCGTTAGCAGGGGGTCCAGTAGCGTTGCTGTGTTCGGATTGAGCGGAGTCGGCTCAAAGGTCACGATGTGATCTGCATATCCGTCAGGAAATGGGAGATCGCGCATATCTGCCTTTATTCGGAACGGGTTGTTGTGCCGCCGCAGCGCTTCACCTGAAAAATCAACGCCAGTTGCGCTATTGTGGATTGATGACCAGTCCCCAGAGAATATGGGCACCGACCGTTGTATCTCCCTTTCGTATCCCCAGGATTCTCCGTATTGCCTCCGGATTCACAGGTATCGCTGAAAACGATGCTCCCTCACGTATCATTCTGTCCCATGTTCTTGGACTGTCCGCCAGGGTTTTTAGTATTAGGTAGTCCCTTAGCCCAATTCGTTCGGCCCGGTTTCTGTGCAGGATGTACGCGTAAGCAGCTGTGGTTTCGGTGTGCCTGGGCCTGAAGCGCAGTTTCACCGCCACGGCTGTTTACCCCCTCTTTGTCGTATTGTTGTTTGCAGAGGACGTTTTTCCAGCCAACACCGGCGCGAAGTACCGCTCGTAAAGGGCTTGCTTTAGTGCGGGCGATGCTTCCTCGAGTAACATTTTTACGGCCGTTTCAAAATCCGCTCCTTGCTGTAGGTTGTCCATAAAGCGCTTTAGGGCGAGCACATCCTTGCTTAGGGATGTAATCTTTTCTCGAGCCCTTTTAGCGTCGATGCTCAGCGAAACCGTGCCAAAGTTCAGTTTTTTGTACTTGGCGTCTGTGAGTTCGGTATGTTGTGAGATATCTACAATCTTGTACGGGATTTTTGCGTTGTCCAGATACTTTGTGAGAAACGGCACGCTCCAGAGCGGGGTTTTTCCCCTTTGATCGCTGGACGATGTGCACGTTGTCCGCTACCCGGATCATTTCTTTGAGCGTTTGAAGCACGTCCCACGGAGTTGCAGTTCCTGCGTGGAGTGGAGTGGGCTCGAAGGAGACGAAGTGATCAGCATGGCCGTCGGGAAGTGGGATTTTTCTCAAGTCCGCGAGTATTCTATTCCCATTGGGATGTTTCTTTAGCGCTTCGTCAGAGAAGTCAATGCCCACGGCGTTTTTGTGTACACTTGACCACTCTCCAGAGAATACCGGGCCAACAAGAACCGTATGTTCCTCTTTTATTCCGAGAGCCTTTCTGATTTCGGCCAAGTTCTTTGGCACCGCGAAGAAACGCACACCGTTTGCTACCTTTTTGTTCCAGTGTTCGGGCGCGTTTTGCATGTTGTTTCCGAGTAGCTCTTTAACAACCCATTCTTTCTCCTCTGGTGTGGCTTTTTTAAGGAACTCTTCGATCGCCGCTTCTGCCGTGCGCTTGACTGGGAATGCTTCGCTTTTGGGGTGCTCTTGTTCCATGGATCTATAATAGCACACCTCTTTAAATCTGGCCTCTTTGTAGCGTTTTTTAGATAATTTTTAGATAATATAGAAAAGGGAGAATGAGCTTGCCTATTACTTCACGAAGCCCTTTCCCTTCAGGTAATCGTAGGCAGAGAGCGCCGCTATCGTGCCCTTGGCCGCTGCCGTGATGATTTGATGGACGTTGTTCATCCCTGTTGTCACGTCGCCCGCGGCGAAGAAGCCTGGTACGTTGGTGCTCTGATCCTCCTTGACAATGATGTATCCGCGCTCGTTCAGCTCCACGCCGACTCGCTTCGCCAGTTCCGTCTGGGGGATCATGCCGATGTCGATAAACACGCCGTCTGCTGGAAGTTCTTTGGTTTCTCCAGTTTCCCGGTTCTTTATGATGAGTTTCTCCATCTTGCTAGTTCCCTCGATCCGCTCAACGACGTATGGCGTTATGAACTCCACCTTGGGGTTCTTCTTGAGTCTTTCAACCCAAAGGGGCTCTGCGCGGAACTCGTTGCGGCGATGGATGAGATAGACCTTTGAGGCGTGCTGCGTGAGTAGGTCTGCATCCATGAACGCAGTATTTCCGCCGCCAACTACTGCAACAACCTTGTCCTTGAACAACGCAGCGTCACAAATGGCACAGTAGGATACTCCCTTGCCCAGGAACTCCTCCTCGCCGGGAACACCGAGCTTTCTGTGCGTGGATCCCGTGGCATATATGATTGTGGGTGCCCTGGTCTGTCCCTGGTCTGTTTCGACAACGAAGTAATCGCCGTCTTTCTTGAGATCTTTGACCGTTGCCTGGATCAATTCTGCCCCGAAGTGTTCTGCATGTTCCTTGAATGCCTTTGTGAGCTCTTCGCCCGACGCCTTTATGAATCCCGGGTAGTTCTCCACGAGGTGTGCGTCTAACACCTGCCCTCCGAATTCCTTTGCGATAACTGCAGTGCGGAGCATGGATCTCGCAGCGTAGATTGCCGCGGAAAGACCCGCTGGTCCACCGCCGATTATAACAACGTCGTATTCGGGCTTGAGCTCCGCCTTGGATGCAACCGCAGAGTCAAGGGAAAAGGAGAAGGGAGAGGTCATGGTGACCACCTCACATGAAGTTTATCTTGCCCTTAATCTCGCCCTTTGCTGCCTTGAGCGTGTATTCGGCGAAGACCTCTTCGGGGAGCGCACCCTCCCACTCCACGAGCTCGTTGCCGTTTTCGTCGAGGATTACGTTCTTTGGCACGGCGGAGACCTGGAACTTGTCGGCGAGGTCGCTCCACTCGATCGCTTCTATCATCTCAGCAAGGATGTTGTCGTTTATGAAGGCGAAGTGGTGCGCCGCCCTGACCGCCAAGGGACAGTATGGGCATGTGGGCGTTACGAAGATCCACATTTTGATGGGCTTATCTATCTCTGCTATCTTCTTGGCTGCATTTGCGTTGATGTCCACGGATCCAGCCGCGATGGACTTGATATCATCGAGGAACGCTGGGAACTCGTGGCCTGAGGGAATGCCCCTGTAGCGTATGTTGGGTTTCTCCTCGAAGAGCAGAACAGGGCCCCCCTCTATGCCGTACTCTTTTGCCTTATCGCTGTTCGCGTCGTAAACCTCGTAAACAACGTTCTCATTGACGGAATGAATATCTCCAAGAAGCTCCTCAATCACATTACAGTACTGGCATCGGGGGGAGTCGTCCTTGAAGAATAGGATCTTTACCTCCTTCTGCACGGGCTCAAGGATCTTCTTGACGCCCTCCTTGTCTTTATCACTCAGAACCATGTTACTCACCTCAATTTTAACTCTGTTAAATTCGAATCGTTGTTTTTAAAGACCTTTGCAGCTCCATGCAAACGTGGATGAGGCAACGCTTCGCAGAACTGCTCGCTATTTTCGGGCCCTCTCGTCTGAAACGCGCCTGAGAATACTCTACGAGATCATAGCGGACCCTAAATGTGCCCAAGACGTTGCAGAGTGTATACACAAGGACGTTTCCACTGCTTGGCGCCACATAAAGGTCCTCGAAGATGCTGGGATCGTTACCTCACGCCGTGAGGGAAGAAAGATTGTGGTCTACGTGAACGACCTTGAGTCGCTTCGTAGAATTCTTGACCTTGTGCAGAGAGCCCTCGATCACGAAAAACCAACGCCAAAAATAATAAAGTGAGGGCAATCAGTGCCCGTATCTTGCCCTCATGGCCTCTGCAACGCGTTCTACTGCAACGGCGTATGCTCCCGTGCGTAAATCGTCGTTGAGCTCCTCTGCTTTCTTGTAGACGTCCTGGAACGCGGAAACCATCTTGTTCCTCAACCGTTCAAGCACCTCTTCCTCTGTCCAGTAGAAGCCCATGCGGTTCTGCACCCACTCGAAGTAGGATACTGTTACGCCGCCGGCGTTTGCTAACACGTCTGGTACGACGACGATGCCTTTCTTCTTGAGGATCTCGTCTGCCTCTGCGGTTGTTGGACCGTTGGCCAGCTCGACGATGATCTTCGCCTTGATCCTGTCGGCGTTCTCCTTTGTTATGACGTTCTCGATGGCTGCTGGGACGAGGACGTCCACATCAAGCTCGAGAAGCTCTTCATTTGTAATGTCCTTCGCTCCAGGGAACCCGGAGACACGGCCCGTCTTCTTCTTGTGCTCAATCACTGCGGGGATGTCCAGGCCGTTCGGATTGTAGATTCCACCCTTGGAGTCGGAGATGGCTACGACCTTATAGCCCTTCTCGTGGAGGATCTTTGCCAGCCCTCCACCCACGTTGCCGATGCCCTGGATCGCCACTGTCTTTCCGTCAATGCCGTATGTTTTGAGCGCTTCTTCCATCACGAAGAAGCCGCCCCAG
>JALTCQ010000111.1 GCA_027074515.1 Microcaldota archaeon
AGGTTACTTACGTTACGTGCGCGTTCTGCGGTCGGAGAGTCCCAAGGGACAAGGCAGTGCCACTCTACAAGCGGCCATCCTGGCTCCCCCCGAACGTAGACGTCCAATACATGGGTCTGGCAACGGAGAAGATATACGTGTGCATATCCTGTGCAAAGCACCGCGGAATCTCCTTCGCGGACTGGCGCAAGAAGGTAAACCGGAGCGATCAGGCCCACCGAGAAAGGGCCCGTCGTGCTGCAATGGGTAAGAGGCACGTTCGCCACAGGCGCAGCCACAGAAGGACGGACAACGCGGAACAGGGCAGCGGCGAAAAGCAGCAGTAACCCATTCTTTCCTATTTCTAATTGCTAACTGCAAAGAAAAAATTGAAAGGAAATCACTGAATTTTGTAGACCATCACGCCGTGGTGCGGCGCCACCCACGCGAGCCGGAAGTGCTCCATGGGCACGTCAAGAAGCATCCTCACAATCATGCTGTTGTTCATCCCAGGAGCAAGAAGGATGAGCGTTCCACCCTTCTGGGATTCAGAAAGCTTGTACACTGCGTACTCCCTGTTACCAATGCGTATACGCGTGGCCTCATTAAACTCGCGGTAATACTGCGGCTCAAACGGCGGTATGTCAGCCCATTGCTTGGCACTAAGTGTGGCAAGTGTGCTGCCGTTCTGCAGGCATATATAGTATGGTTTCCCCGTCACTATGGATTTGCCCACGCGCTCACAGTAGATCTTCCCTGCAGCGTAGTTTGCCAGGCGGGGGTCACGAAGATCACTGGTCTGCAGGGCGTAAAGCGCCAGAGAATAACCCTGCCAGAGGAACTCCGGCTGGAAGATCACGTAGTTCATGTGGCGTTTGGAGGCAATAGCGTAGGCTGCGTTCTCGTCAGGGGCGAGGAAGAATTGCGCTGCCTCCACGTCTGCTTGGTAGTAGTAGTTCGTGTTATCTGTCATAACGCCACGGCCTGTGAAGAACGTGAGCCAGTGGCCTATACTCCACCAATCGAGGAGATTCGCATCCTTTGGAGTGTTGGCGTCAATCCACTTGAACATGTCGATATAATCCTGCCCAGACGCTGCTGAGAATAGCGGTAGCCCCTTTGGTGCAAGGTTCATTTCCTGCGCCTCTGCAGACGTTAGGAGCATTGGAATCCGCGTGGCAGTGTGGTACACGGCCGTGGAAATCATTGAAATGGAAACGAGGGCAATAACTGCCATGATTGCTGCTCTCGCAGGCTTGGAAGACCCCCGCGTATAAAGATCGGCAAGAACAACCGCGCTAGCAATCGCTATGGGCAAACCTAGGTAGTAACAGAATTTTAACTGGTACCACGCGGCCCACCACGTTAGTGCAAGCCAGGCGAGCAAGAACAGAAAGTACCTATTCTTCTCGGAGCGGTAGAACATGAAAGGAATAGATGTTAGAACAATGAGGGCAAGTATCCCATACTTCGCGGGCCAGTTCGCGAAACCATACGTCTCCTCCCCAATAATTGCCGAGCCAATACCGTCCGTCTTCGGTTCGATGAAGCCCATATGTGGTTTGAGAACCGCGCTGTGTACGCCAACACCCTTACTCATCTCAGGGAAGAAGTTCCACTGAATGGTGTTGATAACGGGCTGGTACCAATTGTTTCCGTTTATTGGGCCTGAAAGCACGGCAAACAATAGAGGGACGTATATCACGCCAAGAAGCTTCCAATCGATAATTCCACGCATGTCTTTACGCTTCTCAAAGAGGATTGTTGCTAATCCTCCCGCAAGGCCAGAGACCAGTATCATCAGGAGGGATCCGAGGAATAACATGGAGAAGCTCGTGCTTTGGAACCCAATGCGGCGGGCAACTCCGTTAGAGTCCGTTATCTCCGTAATAAACCCGTTGTTCGCCGGGCCCATGTATGTGAGGATTGCGAAGACGACTGCACCCAGTGTCACGTATATGTATTTCCTCTCGTCCGTGTGGAGCCAAAGGATCGCCGCAGCAGTGGCCACACCGAAGAAAAATATCGCTATGTATGGCGTGGCAAGCGTGAAGATCGTAGTAGGAGTGAGCGCACCAGTAAGCGCGAGTGCATCTGCGGCCTCGGAGTACGCCAGCGTCTTTACGAATATGCCGGCGATAACGGCGAAGACACCGCCAAGGCCGATAACGGCCCAGTCCCACCATGAAACGTGATCAGGAACGTACCTGCGAATGTAGTCCAGAATAACGTATGCAAGGTAGAGTACAGTGAATACGAAGACTGTGTACGGAACGATGAAGAACCCGTCCCACGAGATCGCCTGGATAAGAAGCGTAATGCCAGCGAGAATCGTGTAGATCCAATACCACTTTCTATCCTTGCTGCGGTAGGCAAGATACGCAAAGATAAACGCAAGAGGTATGAAGAAAGAGGTCGCGTCATCTTCATAGAAGCCGGATAGCGTACGGTAGATGTATCCTGGGTTCGTGGCGGCGAAGAAGCCCGTAAGCAGCCCAAGCAAGGGCCCGCCGAGCACGTAGCCAAAGATCCCCATAATTAGAGATCCTGTCGCGCCGAAGCTAGCCGGGAGCCACTTAAACACCATCAGCATGTTCTGCTGGATGTAATGCGCGCCATAAACGAGATGGTATACCCACGCAGGGAAATCCATGGATAGCTCCCAATCAATGGGGACTGGAGGGAAGCCACGGAACGCAACCGGATCGTATTTTGGCAGATGCCCCATCTGGACAATGTACGATGCCATCCTTGCGAACCAATAAGAGTCAAAGCCAAAGATGTACGTATACTTCTCGAGATAGATGCGCGTTGCAAGCCCGAGAATGAATATCATTGTAAGCCCAAGAACCAAGCGCTCCCAGCTCTTCATGGTATCATCGGGCCAGGAAGTGTTTTAAAGTTCTGTATGAATATTGGTATGTTCCTTGATCGGAGGCGCTGCGCACTGGCTATGCCAGGCGCACTGGGACGGGGTCCCAGCTGACGCGGGTCTGGTCTTCCGACCAGACACACAATGGTGGCATAATTGGGGATCGTAGATCCCCAGTTAGCTCCGCGTCAACCGAGGATCGGTTGCGGGGGTGCCCGAGTGGCCAAAGGGGCCGGATTCAGGGTCCGGTGGCTTAGTGCCTTCCTGGGTTCGAATCCCAGCCCCCGCATCAGCCGATACGCGGCTGGCGAGCCGCGGGTCTGGTCTTCCGACCAGACGCACAATGTGCTGCCATGCGCAGCACGCAGGGGTACAGGGGGCGCAGCCCCTTTGCCGATACGCGGCTGGCGATCCGCGAGGCCGGTTGCAAGCAACCGACCACACGAAGGGCCGTTGTATGTGGTCCGCAGGGGCGCTATTCGCCCACAGCTTCGTTATGTTCTACGACCTGCTGAGCGAAGCGAACGCAGGGCAAGCGCGGCCAGAGTAGCTGGCCATCTCGGCCCTGCACTACTTTTCCTGTGTTTCATGCAAGATTCCTTTTAAATCCACTTATCCCCTCCTTCTTGCGGTGAGGCAGATGGCAGGTGAAGGTCTTTGGCGATGATTTCGTTGTGACGCCCTGGGAAGTTGAGGGCGAGATCGATTACAACAAGCTTCTGGAGTACTTCGGTGTGGATAGAATCACAGGCGAGATGATCGAAGAGGTTAGGCGTCTTGTGGGGGACGTGCACCCATTCCTGCGCCGCCAGATCTTCTACGCGCACAGGGATTTTGACAAGGCCTTGAAGGAGTACGCTTCTGGCCAGAAGTTCTTCCTCTACACGGGCATTGCCCCGTCCAAGGGCCCCATGCACTTTGGACACTTAGTTCCCTTCCTCTTCACGCGGTGGATGCAGAAGGCCTTTGACGTAAACCTCTACATCATGGTCCCGGATGAAGAGAAGTACCTCGCCAAAAAGGTGGACTCGCTCAAGGACGTGGACGAACGCGTCCGAGCGGTGGAGAGAATCATCGCGTCCCTGGGCTTTGACCCGGACAAGACCTTCCTCTTCAGGGACAGGGAGTACATCAAGCATCTCTATGACGCAGCAGTGGTGGTTGCCCGGAGGATAAACTACTCCGTTGCTAAGGCGGTTTTCGGCTTTGGAAGCGACACGAGTATCGGGCTTGTCTTCTACCCGGCGCTCCAGATCGTCCCGACGCTCTTTGAGAAGAACCGACCGGTAATACCGTGCGCCATCGACCAGGACCCCTACTGGAGGATACAGAGGGACATCGCGGAGAAGATCGGCCATAAGAAGACCTCTACCGTTCTCTCCAAGTTCATGCCGGGGCTGGACGGCCCAACAGGGAAGATGAGCGCCAGCAAGCCTGAATCCACGATCTTCGTAACGGACGACGAGAAAACGGTCAAGAAGAAGATCATGAACGCCTTTACCGGTGGTCAGCCCACGGTCAAGGAGCAGAGGGAGAAGGGAGGAAATCCAGAGATCTGTTCCGTCTACAAGTGGCACACCCTGTTCACAGAGGACGACAAGGAGCTCGCAGAGATCTACCACGACTGCAAGGCAGGCAAGCTCATGTGTGGCGAGTGCAAGCTGCGCCTGTTGAAGAAAGTCCAGGGCGTTCTGGACGAGATCCACGAGAAAGAGAAGCACGCGGAGAAGAACTTGGAAAAGATAAAGTACGATGGAAAGCTAGCGTCCCAGATGTGGGAGTGGGAGTTCGAGTACGAGTAACTCCCTTCAATATTTTTACACCCATTGGTTCTGGAACGTTTTGGTGAGCGAGGTGCTGGTGATGCCGTCCCAATTTTAAACATTCGGAAGGAATTGGAAAATATGGAATCAGAGCGGATTGCTCGCTCTCTTTCAGAGCTGGAACGGAAGGTTATCAAACACGTGGATTCTAAGAAACCGGTTGCAGAAATAGCCAGAGCAGCAGGGCTTTCTGAAGTAGAGGCCATGCGTGGCCTGCAATATCTCTCCAACAAGGGCGTTGTCCGCCTCGTGCGCGAGGAGAAGGAACGTATTGTCCACACGGAGAAGGGAAGAGAGTACGTGGGTAAAGAACTGCCAGAGAGACGAATCCTGAATGCCCTGAAAGATGGATCGAAGAAGATTGACGAGCTTCCCGTGACGAAGGAGGAGTTCTCTGGCGTCATAGGTATTCTGAAGAAGGCGGGGCTTGTTCGCTTCGAAAAGGGTGTTCTCGCAATCACTGAGAAGGGAAAGTCCTTTATCTTCCCGTGGGAGAACTGTTATGATCGTCTGGACTGCCTAAATGATGAAACGTACAAAATACTCAACCGTCGCGGTCTTGTTACCAAGGAGAAAAGCGTTGTTTGGTACGCTGAGCCCACGGAGCTCTGGGAGGATGTTTTGCCACACGTGCGCGAGGATCTGATCGACAAGATCACCCCAGAGATCCTTCGGAGCGGTTCTTGGAAGGATAAGGAGTTCAGGCACTACGACGTGGTGTCACCCATTCCCAAGAATTATTACGGGAAAAGACAGCCGTATTACGAGTTCCTCCGAAGGGTAAAGGACAGATTGTACGCCCTTGGTTTCCAGGAGGAGGAACCGGGCGAAATAGTCCTTCCGATGTTCTGGAACTCCAACGCCCTCTTCATGCCGCAGGACCACCCTGCAGCGGATATTCACGACATATACTTCGTTGCTGCGCCAAAGAAATATGGCTCAATTCCCGAAGAGCTAGTGGAAAAGGTGCGCAAGATCCACGAGCGTTCCTGGGGCTACAAGTGGTCCGACGAGAAGGCAAAGCGACTTGTGCTTCGATCGCATGCCACAGCACTCTCTGCGTTCCTCCTGGCGAGCAAGCCGAAGATCCCTGGCAAGTACTTCACGATTTCAAGGGTGTTCCGCCCAGATGAGTTTGATTACAAGCACCTACTCGAGTTCAACCAGCTGGACGGCGTGGTCCTGTCAGAAGACATCACGTTCCGCGATCTTTTGGGGCTATTAAAGGATTTTGCCCGCGAGTTCGCAGGGACGGATAAAGTAAAGTTCAAGGCAGGCTACTTCCCCTTCACCGAGCCATCCGTGGAGCTCTTCGTCAAGCACCCGGAGAAGGGGTGGATAGAGATTGGCGGTGCAGGCATGTTCAGGGAAGAGCTCCTAGAACCCTTCGAAATAAACGTGCCCGTCATCGCCTGGGGCTTGGGGATAGGAAGATTCGCCATGATGGAGTTAGGCATCCAGGATATCCGTGAGTTCTACTCCAAGCGGCTCGGCTATCTAAGGAGTGCCAAGAAGATCTGGAGGGTATGACATGCCGAAGTATGACGTTCGACAATCAGATCTCGAGCACCTCGTGGGAAAGAAGTTCACGCTTGAAGAGATTGAGAACATCCTCTTTGACCTGAAGGCGGAACTGGACGACTACGAGGATGGGATTATAACTGTGGACTACTCGGACACGAACAGGCCAGATGTGTGGTCCGTGGAGGGACTTGCACGGGAGATGAGGGGGTATTTGGGCATTGAAACGGGTCTGCCAAGGTACGAACTAACACCATCAGGCGCCGAAGTGCACGTGGATCCCTCCGTGGGCAAAGTGCGACCCTTCGTCGCAGCAGCCATCGTCAAGGACGTAAACCTGGGCGTGCCTGGCTACGAGCAGCTCATACAGCTCCAGGACAAGATCATGCTCACGTATGGGAGAAAAAGGAAGCGCGTGGCCATAGGAACGCACAACGCTGACCTCATACACTTCCCCGCAAGGTACACAACGGCAAAACCCGATGCAATATCCTTCGTACCACTCTGGGAATCCCGCGAGATGACCCTGCGCGAGGTACTCGAGTACCACGAAAAGGGCAGGGAATACACCCACTTGCTGGAGGGTCTTGAACGCTATCCCGTGCTGCTCGACGCGGAGGACAGGGTAATTTCCTTCCCGCCGATCATAAACTCCAACGATATCGGCAACATTGGGCCTGAAACGAAGAACATCTTCATCGACGTGACGGGAACGGACGAGAAAGCGGTTCTTACCGCGCTCAACGCAGTGGTAGCAGCCCTTGCTGAGAGAGGGGGGAGGATAGAGTCTGTGAAGGTTGTGTACCCTGACCGCGTGGTAGAAGCACCAGATCTCTCTCCAAAGGAGTTCATCATTTCCAAAGCATATGCCGAGCGCGTTTCGGGGTTGAGATTCACAGACGACGAGTTCAGAAAGCTCCTTGAGCGGGCGAGGTACAGCGTGAAATCGGTGGATGGGGACAAGTGGACCGTCATATACCCGGCATACCGCGCAGACATCATGCACCAGCGCGACATGGTTGAAGACATCATCATCGCATACGGATATAATCGCGTCGAGCCAAAGAAGCCAGCCTTCTTCACCCGCGGCGGCGCATCGGAGTACACGAAGCTGGAGGATGCGGTAAAGGAGCTTCTCATCGGTGCCAGTGCCCAAGAGATTGCAACATTCATCCTCACGTCCCGTTCAGTCGTCGAAAGAGCAAAGCACATCCCCGTTGTCGTCCTCCAGAACCCAATGACGGAAACATTTTCCTTAGTCCGTCCGGCACTTCTGCCCACAGTTCTTGACGTCCTCTCGGCGAACACGGGAGAGGAGTATCCCCAGAAGGTGTTTGAGGTGGGAGACGTTGTTGTCTCCAGCGAATCCAGCCCCACGGGAACGAGAACTGAGCAGCACGTCTGCTACGCCTTGGCAGCATCTGAGGCTACATACACGGATGCCCGCCAGGTCTTGGAGTTCTTGCTGGATCAGTTGGGTGTTAACTACCGCTTAAAGGAGTCAGACAAGCCGTGGTACGTCTCTGGACGCTCTGCCGACGTGGTTGTCGGCGGAGAGGTCATAGGGCACATTGGTGAGGTTCATCCCGAAGTCCTCGAGTCCTTTGGGATTGGGATGCCCGTTGTTGCCTTCGAAATTTCTCTTTCAAAGGTCCTGGGGGCGCTCAAGTGATTGACCCGCTCTACGCTTTGGTGCCCTACCTTCTCGGCTCGATACCCTTTGCGTACGTGCTTGCGCGCCTGCACGGAAAGGACATCGCTAACTTTGGGGACAAGAACATAGGTGCAACAAATGCGTACTACGCCACGGGCAAGCTTTGGGTCTGGGTCGCGGCTGCAACGCTGGATGCGCTAAAGGCATTCATTCCTGCATACTTCTGGGGGCCATGGTACGGATTAATCGCTGTTTTCGGCCATATTTTCTCGATTTTTACGTTTGTAGTGCTTAGAAGAGTCGTGTCAGGAGCAGGAACGGCGTCCGCCATAGGTTTCGCTCTTGCTGTAAACCCGTGGCTCATACCCTTGGCCCTGGGCATCTTCCTCGTTTACTACTTCATCCTCCGTCCCGGCGGGAAAATCATGGACTTCTTTGCAGCGGAAAGGGGCTACACGCCAGGAATGGTGATGCTCTGGGCCACGTACACCATAGCGGCAAAATACGACATGATACGGGGTGAGGCGGCAGAGGCGATGTTTGTCCTCGTGGCCTTCGTCTCCCTCGTCTACGCCTACAAGCTCAGATACCTCTACAAGAAGTGGGGAATACTGGAGTACCGGTGATCACTCCAGGACGATCTTCTCCCTTATTTTCATGTTCTCGTCGAACTCGTAGATGATGGGAATCCCCACGGGTACCTCTAACTGTCTCACTTCCTCCGGCGTTAGCCCATCCAGCTCCATGATGATGCCCCTGAGCGTGTTTCCATGGGCTGCAACGAGGACTGTTCCCTTCTCCCTCAGCGCAGGAATGATTCGCTCCCTCCAGTAGGGAAGAACCCGCTCTATCGTATCCTTGAGGGACTCTGATGCTGGAAGAAGCTCTGGCGGGACATCCTTATACCGTTCGTCGAATCTTGGGTGCCTCGGGTCGTTCCAGTCAAGGGGAGGCGGTGGCGCGTCGTAGCCCCTTCTCCACGCCCAGAATTTCTCTTCGCCCACCTCTTTACGCACCTCAGCCTTATTTCTTCCCTGCAGCGCTCCGTAGTGCCTCTCGTTCAGTCTCCAGTGCTTCTCGCAGGGAATCCAGAGCCGGCCCATCTCTTTCAACGCGAGAACGCCCGTCATGATTGCTCGTTCCAAGTACGACGTGAACCAGATGTTCGGCTTGTATCCTGCCTTCATAAGCACGGTTCCAGCGTGGCGTGCCTGCTCCTCACCCTCTGGGGCGAGGGGAACATCAGTCCATCCTGTGAAAATGTTCTCCTTGTTCCAAACGCTGAGCCCGTGGCGAAGAAGAATGAGGGTGGGCATATCACTCCACCCCGTAGAGAGAAACGATCTCCTGCCAGTCCCTCTCGCGCTTGCGCTTCCAGAATGGGCCCTTGCGCACGGAGGGCCAGCCCTCCTCGTATGACATCCTGTCTTCGCTCACGTAGAATACGCCTGTGGGCACCCCCGCATCCGGGTTCAAATCGTAGTTCCACTCGCGTGCCCGCTTCAGCGCTGCCTCGAAGTTCCTTGGGTCGTGGCCATCCTCCTCCAAGCGGTATACGTGCTCGCGGAAGTACTGTGTGGTGTCGTGGAAGGAAACACAGGGCTGGAGCACTTCAACGAGGGAGAACCCCTTGTGTTTTATGGCTGCCTTGAGGGTTTCCTTAAGGTGTGCCACGTCGTAGGCGAACTCGCGTGCCACAAAGGTTGCTCCTGCCTCCAGTGTGAGTGCTATCGGGTTCAAGGGTTCCTCGAAGGTGCCCAATGGCGTGCTCTTGCCCTTGAAGCCGTGCTCCGTGGTCGCGGTTGCCTGCCCTGTGGTCAATGCGAAGACCTGGTTGTTGTGGAGGACCACTGTGATGTCCGAGTTGTAGCGAGCCGCGTGGATGAGGTGTGAGATCCCTTCGTTGAGGAGACCTCCGTCACCACCATAGGCAATGACCTTTAGCTCAGGGTTGGCCAGCTTGATGCCCACGGCCGGAGGAATCGTTCTTCCGTGAAGCCCGTAGAAGCCATTGACGTTGATGTAGTCGTAGATCTTGGCACCACAGCCGATGTCCGCAGTTATCACGAAGTCCTTGCGCTGGGCAAAGCCTTCATTTATTAGTTCAGCTATGGCCATCTTGCTGGCCGTGAGGATCCCAAAGTTACCACATCCCGGGCACCAGGTGATTGGTGCCGGCGTGTTCAGGTCGTTTGGAGTCATGGCACACATTTTCACAACCTCCTTATGATGTATTCAGGTGTTAGAGGCCTCGCGTCGTAGCGGAGGACCCTCTCATCGATCATGATGCCCGTCTTCTCCGCTATGATCTGGCCGAGGAGTCCTGTAACGTCGTTCTCCACGAGGACGATCCGCTCGGCGTCCTTGACTGCATCCTTGAACTGATCCACAGGGAAGGGTTCAACATATGATACCTGAACGAACTTCCAACCCTTCAGCCGTTTTATTGCATCCATGATCGCGCCCTTGGTGCTCCCCCATGAAACGATCACGTTGTTCCCTTCTCCGTAGACGCTCACGGGTTCCAGGCGTGCAATCTCCTCTGCCATGTATTTAACCTTTCTGAAGCGCTTGTCGTTCATCTTTATGGCCCACTCGCCCTCTTCCCTCGTGTATCCGTACTCGTCGTGCTCGTAGGACGTTGCTCGGACGGGAACGTCTGCCTGGCCAGGAACAGCGCGCGGAGAGACGCCAGTCTCCGTTATCTCGTAGCTCTTGTAGTCAGAAGGAACAACGTCGATGATGTTCCTGCTGGGATTCACGCGCGGGGAGAACTCATCGATGGTATACGTAGATTCTGCAAGGTGCTTGTCAGAGACGATGATGGAAAGCACCCTGTACTTGTATGCCAGGTAGAACGCCTCGATGGTCCTCTCAAACGCCTCCCTGGGGTCTCCAGGGGCGACGACCACCTTAGGATACTCCCCGTGACCTATGTTCACCGCCATCTTTAGGTCGCCCTGGCCAGTATAGGTCGGAATGCCCGTGGAGGGAGCATTCCTCATGGCAAGGTATGCGACCAAAGGTACTTCACTCATGCCCTGCATGCTCATAGCTTCTCCCATGAGGGCAAAACCGCCGCCAGACGTCCCGATCATGGTCATGGCTCCGGCGTAGGACGCACCGAGGGCAGCGTTTGCCACGGCAATTTCGTTCTCCAGCTGTATGGCTTGGTAGTCATACTTCGTCTGGAGGGCAGCGAGGTAGTGGAGCACGGGCGTTGCTGGGGTCATGGGATATGCGATGTATAGATCCAGGCCCGATGCAATGGCACCAAGAGCTACTGCCTGGCTCCCAGAGATGAAGTAGCGGGGCTTTCTTTCAGGGTGCTCGTCAATGGCATGCCCAGCGTCCACTGCGTCGTATCCTTTCCTTGCCGCTTTCACAGCTGCTTCATTGCCCTTCAGTTCCTCTCTAATCGTCTTCTCCAGGGACTCAAAGGGCATTCCAAAGTACTTCCACGCTGCGGCGATAAGTATGGTGTTCTCCATGATGCGTGGGACGTTGAGCTCCTTGATTATGGCATCCGTGTCCACTGAAATCTTTTTCTCCGCGTTGACGCGGTTTGGAGCGAAGATCACCGCGTTGTCCTTCATCTCTGCAGCATGCTTAACAACCGTGTCGTCGTTCAGCGCGATCACAATGTCATGACCCTCAAACTCGTGGGACATTATGGGCTCGTCCGAAATCGCCAAAACGTTGAAGTTATGGCCCCCTCTTATGAGCGAGGGGTAGTCCCTGTAGTTAAAAACGTAAAACCCCTCACGAACAAAGGCCTTTCCAAGAATCTCTGCGGCCTTGGCAATACCTTGGCCGGCCTCTCCTCCTATGAGTATCTGGCGGTACATGCTCATATAACGCTGTTAAGGTTTAAATGCGAGGTGGTGCGTTATAAAGGGCGACTACATTTTTACATCATGGCTGAGAACAACAGGCACTTCGACGTTCTCGGGTTGATATTGGTCCTCCTCGGCCTGGCATACGCTGGTTTCGCCATATACTGGGGTGCGAATACAGAATGGAGCCCGCACACGGATTATTACGTGCAGCAGATACTAAACCACAACGGAAAATACATCGCAACGTTCGAGACACAAGCCGGATCGGTAGGAATCGTGGATCTGAAGGGAAGGTATGCATACGTCAAGGTAGACAGTGATGGGCTGATTAACGCAGCATACCTGCTCCCGGAGATGAACCTTGTTGGAGTGGCGAGAAAAGACAGCTACACATACCTGTTATCAGTATCCGGAAAGCACGCGTCCATATTTCGAATAGGAAGCGCGGGAATGGATCGCTTCGACTATAACCTAGATCTCTGGACCTTGCGCAGCACATCACGTGTACAGATTTCAGATTCACCAGTGTTTTACGTGCCAGGAACGTGGAGGAACCACTACGGCGTGCTACGGCTCGATTTTTCCGAAATAAACAACCCCGTGGCGCGAGTATTCTACGATGTGCCGACATCGGATTTCATAAGAGATGGAGACAGCATATATTTCCAAAGTCCACAGGGCCGCCTTCACGAGCTAGCAATCCGCGGAAAAACTGCCACGGATTACAGAATACTGATCACGGGATCCCCGCTATCCGCAAGGGATGGGATCGTTGCGGTACAGTCAGAAAAGGGAGTAGGTTACGTGGAGATCAATGGGAATACCGCCAACGCCATAATCCTTGACGGCACGAAGGGAAATGCAGTAGTAACGGACTTCGGCACGTTCATATCGGATAACGGTAAGTTCTACGCAGTTACGGGGCATGATAAAAACAGCCTGCGCGTGCTCGTGGCAGATTTCCCCTTCGAACCATACAGCTACATACAAGGCACCGCGGAGTACGAGATCCTCGGCACGTACGCAGCAGATCCAGCATACATCCACGGCACCTTCGACTTCCCCCACTGCCCCCAGAACTTCGTAGCGATAGATGCAAACGTGACGTTCATAACTGCCCCTGTGGAGAGAGTTTCAAGCGTTAGAGGCGTGCTAACACCCATAAACTACGAGGGCAACACTTCTGTGGCTCTAACGCCTGCAAAGCTCAGCGTGGACTTCCCGTGTTACAGCCCATAGGCACGAAGCGCAGAGACTACCTGTTTGTGGACTGCAGTGGGCCCCTTTCGCCCATCGACCACGACAAAGCCGTGCTGAACAGCTAGCTCTGAGTACCTTTCTCGGACCCGCCGTAGAAACTCCTGGCGCTCGAAGTTTTGGACGAGGCCGTCGTTCCCATGCGCTCTTGCGACGATTCTTTGGAGAGCAACATCTTCGGGCACATCTATTAATATTGTAACGTCCGGTTTTGGAAATTCTGCGTTCAGTTGCAATATATACTCCTCGTCAAGTCCTTGCAGCGTCTGGTAGACGATGGACGACCAGTAGTAGCGCTCAGAGATAACGATTTCCCCTGCTCTGAGCGCCGGTTCTATGACCTTCTTCACGTGCTCGTTTCTGTCCGCCGCAAACATGAGCGCTACCGTTTTTGGGTCCGGAACGTCCTTGGATCGTAGAAGCATGCGGAGAAAGTACCCCGTGAAGAGATCCTTTGTTGGCTCCTCTGTGAGCACCACCTTACGCCCCTGACGGATCAAATAGTCCGCAAGCATACGCGCCTGGGTGCCCTTGCCCGAGCCGTCGATACCTTCGAAGACGATGAACATGTTTTTGAGTTGGATCGGGAGAATAAGAAAGGGGTGGTTAGAAAGGCCAAACCGTCACTTCGCTTTCTTAACCACTGGGATCTCGTGGAACTCCTTGGGCATGTAGGGGTGCAGGACATTTGGAATCCGCACCACCTCGTTCTCCGGGTCGTAGTGGTTCTCAAGAATTGCCAGCATGACGCGCTGTGCCGCCAGAGCCGTGCTGTTCAGGGTGTGCACGTAGTCCGTCTTTCCGTCCTTCCTGCGGTAGCGTATGTTTGCCCTCCTCGCCTGCCAGGCAAGGCAGTTCGAGCAGGACACCACCTCGCGGTACCTGCCCTGACCTGGATACCACGCCTCTATGTCGTGCTTGCGCGCCGCCACCATCCCCAGGTCCCCAGACGAAATCTCAACCACGCGGTAGGGTATTTCCAGCTTCTGAAGGAGTTCCTCGGCGTTGTTCTGGAGGAACTCAAACTCCTTCCAAGAGTCCTCAGGATAAACGTAGGAGAACTGCTCAATCTTGTGGAACTGGTGCACGCGGAAGATGCCCTTTGTATCCTTGCCGTGGGATCCCGCCTCCTTTCTGAAACAGGGGGACCAGCCGGCGTACCGCTTGGGAAGCTCCCCCACCTCGAAGATCTCGTCCATGTGGTAGCCAAGAATCGCGTGCTCAGCGGTGGGGATCAGGTAGAGGTCTTCGCCTTCGATCTTGTATATGACGTCCTCAAAGTCAGTAAAGTACGTTGCAGCCTCCTCCACGCGCCTGCGCATCATGTAGGGCGGTATGATCGGCTCGAAACCCTTCTTCATGAGTTCCTCCAAGCCCCAGCGCGCCAGAGCAAGGTCCAAGAACACCAAAGCCTTCTTCTCATAGTAAAACCTGCTCCCGGACGTCTTCCCCGCACGCTCCGTGTCTGCCACGTCGAGCATTTCAATGAGATCGTAGTGGTGGGGCGGCTGCCAGTCGATGACCTCGTGCTCCACGTCAAAGCCGTCCGTTTCTTCCTCGAACTGGTCGACATACTTCCTCCAAACCCTTGGCTTCCCCCAGAACTTTATGGGCTTGTTGTAGGAGTCGTCTGGAGCAATGATCACTGCGGGGTGCAGGAAGTTCGGCAAGAGGCGGAGCTTTTCGTCAATCATGCCCTTCAGTTCTGCTTCCCTCTTCTCGAGTGCCTCAATCTTCTCGTCCAGCATCTTTGCCTCCTTCTTAAGCTCCTCTGCAGCATCCTTTTTCCCTTCCTTGAACATCTTCCCGATTTCCTTGGATATCTTGTTCCTCTGCGCGCGGAGATCGTTTAGTTCCTTGAGCAGACTCCTCCACTCCGCATCAAGGCGTTCTATCTCATCCACAACAGGGATTAGTTCATCTAGATACCGCTTCTTCAGCGTTTCCACTACTTCCTCTTTCCTCTGCCTAATGTCATCTAAGCTCAGCAAGTCTTTCACCTCCAACAACTAGGGCGAAGAGAGAATAAGTCCTATGCGTGTTCAGGATTGGTACGGCATCGCCCTCCATAGAAGAAGGGGAAATGTGGTTTTTATATCTTGACTATCCGCACTGGCACTGTCTTGAACGCGGGAATCTTTGTATCCGGATCGAGATCCAGTGATGTTAAAACGTTTACGGGGACGTCATGAGAGTGGAAGGTCGTGGCCACTGCACCCTCCGGCATGGTCTCTGAGGCCTGAACGGAAATTTCAACGGCTCCGACAGGAGATTCAAGACGCACCACGTCCCCGTCCTTCAACGCCTCACGTTCCATATCCTTGGGGTTCATCCAGAGAACGTTCTTCGGTGCCATCGCCCGGAGCCGATCAGAGGTCATCGTCAGGTCGCCTGTGTTGAATTGAGACATTCTCCTGGCGGTAAAAAGCGTGTATGGGTATCCTGGGTGCTCAACAACTCGTGGATTCAGCGGACAGAATCGCTTCTTACGTACGCCCTTCTCCGCAAAGACGTCTTCGCCAGAATAAACGAGCTCAGGGTCTATGTGCATGTATCCGTCCACAGTCGTGGTGATTTCATAAAACACATCCTTGGGACTCCGGTACTTCCAGTCTTCCCCCATCTGCCTTGCCAGATCTTGCAAGAACGCCCATTCCTGCCTCGCCTCGCCAGGGGGAGCAACGACACGCCTCACGTATCGAACCCTCCTCTCCCCGATGGTCACGGTGCCCTCACGCTCGTAAAGCAGGGGCGTCGGGAGAACCACATCCGCAAATTCAGTGGTATCGTTGAAGTAAGGCGTGGCCTGGACAACGAACATGCGCTCAAGGTTCCTCCAGACGAGGCGCAGGTGCGGCATGGACCGAGCGGGGTTGAATATGCTCGTGAAAAAGAAGTCCACTGGCTTCGTGGTGAGGAACTCAGTGAGGGCTAGCCCGTATTTCGGTGCGATTCCAACGTCGCCAGCTCCCTGTATGTTGATCTTCCCTCTCTCCGTGATGATCTTCCCGTTCTTGAGCAGGGCGATGCTCGTTAAAGCCTTCACGGCGTCCGTCCCGTGGTACGTCTGCGTGTACTTCATCCCGTGCATCACACCAATGCGCTCAGCGGAGTAAATCGCTTCCGCAAGCTCCACGATCCTCTCCTTTGGTACACCGGCAATCTGGGAAACGGTCTCCGCATCGAAGGGCGCCACGGAATGCTTCAACTCCCCAAAGCCCTCTATATCGGAGCGCACGCCTTTTTCATAAATCAAATAATGCAGGATCCCCATGACAACGTAGATCATTCGTCCAGGCTTCGTGATAACCTTGTAATCCGCGAACTTTCCCGTTTCATTCTCCCACGTGTTTATGCAGGCCAGTTTCAGGCCTTTGGATCTTGCAGCGACGATTTTCGAGAAAACGGTGGGATAGTTGCTCGCGGGGTTCGTCCCAACGACAAGCAAAAGATCCAAGGAGTAAATATCGTTTTCGTAGTCAGGAGAGGCGGGAACGCCGAGCATATCGTTATACGCCTTGACTGTGGGGGCGTGGCAGAGGCGCGCGCACGAATCCACGTTGTCAGAACCGATAACCTCGCGGGCAAACTTCTGGATGATGTAGTTATCCTCGTTTGTGATCTCTCCACTGCCTGCCCACCCCGTCCGTTCGGGAGCTGTGTTTTCAAGCCGATCTTGAATAAGATCTAAAGCGTACTCCCAAGAAACTCGCGAAAATTCACCGTCAGCCTCGCGGACGAGGGGTTCCATGACCCTTTTGGGCTGGAGTGTGTGGATCGAAAGCCCCTTTACGCACGGCTTGCCCTCCGAAACAGGATCGTCAGGATCTGGGAGGATGTTCACGATTTTATTATCATCCACAACGTACCGCAGCCGACAGCCCGCACCGCAGAAGATACAGGTAGATTTGACGATCATGATCTCAAAACGCGCCAGCATAATAAAAAGAAGGTGGTGCCATTGTAACCAGATTTCCGTGGATACTAACCGCAAACGTTGACGTGAAGCAACCACATATGCCCCTGCGTGCTGCGCATGGCAGCACATTGTGCGTCTGGTCGGAAGACCAGACCCGCGGCTCGCTGGCCGCGTATCGGCTGATGCGGGGGCGGGGATTCGAACCCCGGAAGGCACTAAGCCAGCGGATCTTGAGTCCGCCCCCTTTGGCCGCTCGGGCACCCCCGCAACCGATCCTCGGTTGACGCGGAGCTAACTGGGGATCCACGATCCCCAATTATGCCCCCATTGTGCGTCTGGTCGGAAGACCAGACCCTCGTCAGCGCCGGCCGATGTTCGGCCGAGCGTCAACCGATGTAGCTGCCAAGGCCTGCGCGTAATACCAATGCAAGGGAAGTTTTTTATTCCGCCGCGTCGTTGTTTTTGCGATGGAATCCACCTCTCTGAACGCTTCATTCTTTCAGCTGGGGATTCTCCTGTTTACTTCACTACTACTCGGTAGTATCCTTTCCATGTTCGGGCTTCCGGCGGTCATAGGATACCTTCTGTCTGGTCTGGGGCTCGGACCATACGGCATGGGCATCGTGACGGACAAGGTGCTCATAAACTACCTCTCCGAGCTCGGGGTCTTTCTACTCCTCTTCTACATGGGACTGGAGATCAGCCTGAAGAAGTTCAGTAAGGCAGGAACGTACGCTCTGTTCTTGGCGCCCGTAAAGATCGGTGTGGGGTTTGCCCTGGGTTTCCTCGTGATGAAGGCGCTTGGATACCCCAGCATGGTCGCTATCGTGTTTGGTGCTGCCCTTGCAGTGTCATCAACGGCCATAATCTCCCAAATAATCATAGAAAACCACTGGCAAGAGGCGCTGGAATCCCAGATCGCTCTTGCCATGCTCATACTGGAAGATATCTTCTCTGTGTTCGTCATTGGATACATACTGGGCGCGCAGGGGAACGTATCAGTGGGCAAGATCATACTGAACTCCGCCGTGGTCCTGTTCATCCTCTTTGCCATTGGAAACAGACTATCGCGGCGGCTCCTGGCAGCAATCGAAAAATTCGGCAAGCCAGAACACTTCACACTCTACGCATTTGCCCTCTTGCTCATATTCGCATACGGTGTTAGCTATTTGGGAATGTCTCCGCTGCTGGGTGCGTTCTTCGCGGGAATGCTCCTGTCAGAGACGGCGAACGCGAAGAAAATAGAGGACGAGCTTGGGAGCCTGAGAAAGCTGTTCGTCATCATATTCTTCACGTCGCTGGGGCTGAAATACCAGATATCCTTTGGCCCAATGGCGTGGATTCTGGCGGGAATCGGCCTCCTCGTATTTTTGGTTCAGAGAATCGTGCTCCTCGTTACTGCGCCGTTCTTCGGCGTGACTCCCAAAAAATCCGCGAAGCTCTCACTCCTCCTCCTACCCGCAGGTGAGTTCGCCCTTTTCATGGCAGCAACCGTGCAAAAAATACCGCTAAACGACCCGCAGACGCTCAAATACTTCCACATAACAGCTACACAGGCAACGAAAATCGTGGCACTTGCGCCGGACCTAATGGGAGCCACGTTTATACTGATCGTTGTAACCACGATCCTCGCAGGGGTCCTGTTGAGACGGGGAGACGAGCTGGCGGAGGAATTGGTAAACTACGTACCTTCTTGGATACTGCAACTATCTGAACAGCTCAAGCCATACCTGACCGCAATGAGCGCCGCGCAGAGGGGGATTGTTGGCACAAAAGCCGTGGAGAAGAAAACAGAAAGAATTGTGGAGTACACGCTGGCGCTCATAGCAATCGCGTACATTACAGGCTATGCGATGACAGAATACCCCGCCCACGGACTGCAAATAGCAATATTTGGATTCATTTTGGCTGCATATCCCCTTGCAAGCATAACAATGGCCACATACGCAATCATGTACCACTACGCGGAAGAAATCACGAGATACTCGCCACTACCAGCCGAGTTAAGCAAGAGTTTGGCGAAGAACCTCGCATACGTGATGGTGGGGATTACCATATTCTTGATAGGGCTACTCTCTCTTGCAGTGGGCCAGGGGCTGTCCGTGGTGACGTTCTGGGCAGTAGCGGCGCTTCTACTCACCGCATCTGTGGGTCTCGCCGCCTACGGTATCGCGCAGATGCTAAAAATGTTCATGCTACCCCTTACTGAGCTCACTAAAACCACGCGTCCAAGGAAGTCTGCGCACCGCTAGCGGGCGAGTTCTCGATTAACCGCTGAACGGCGCGGTGCACACGATCTGGCGAGAAATCGTGCTCTTCGACCAATATTTCGTAGATCTTCTGCTCATCAGGTTTCTTAAAGCGAATAGAGTAATCGTCGGTGATGGGAGGGTTCAGGAACAACTCTTCCACAGCTCTCCAATCGAAATCGGGCTCGTAAGACAGGGAGCGGAAGATATCCTCCAGCGAATCGTGCTCCTTTACAAGGGCAAGGGCGCGCTTCGGGCCAACCCCTGGCACCTTGTCGTTGAAATCTGTGCCTATGAGGATACCGATCCATATGAGCTTCCTACGGCCAATTCCGAGGTGCTCCAGAACTTCGTCCAGGATCAAGAGCTCTGGGTGAACAGGAACGTAAACGTCCTTGCCCGGTAACTTCCTTCGGCCCTCGATTGCAAGATTTCTGACGAGACGCGGCGCCCCAAAGAGCAGGGAGTCGTAATCCTGGGATCCAGAGGCCCACACGTCACCCTTTGCAGCCATATGAGCTGCCTGAGCCTCTCCCTCGGAGGGCGCCTGGACGTAGGGAATGCCCATGGCATCAAGCAGGGCCTTGGCATCGCCCACCATCTCTGCCGCTAGGCGCGTCGCTGCCTGCCCATACTTCCTCGCCTCCTCCACGTTTCCCGAAGCAAGCGCTTTCTCCCACCGTTCCCTTGCCTTCTCACGAACCTCCTTGCGCCTCTCGAGGGTTTTCTCCTTCAGCTCAGGGGGCTTCCCATCAAACACGTAAACGGGACGGACGCCCTTCTCCACCATACGAATAGTCCTGTAAAAAAGACCAGAGAGGTGTGACGTGACCCGTCCCTGCCGATCCATGAGCGGCGTGCCGTCAGGCTGGCGAATAGCAGCAAGAAACTGGTATAGAGCGTTATATGCGTCCAGCGCGATGGTCTTGGACTTGAGTGCATCGTAGTCTATCTCGTGCTTGACGACGAGGTCCCCTATCTGAACGCCCATCACAAGTATATGTGCGCTGGTCCTTTATCTACCTTCTTCTTGCGCACCTTCTCCATGGCCTCCTGGAAGTCCCTGAGCGTGATGGACTTATGCCCCTTGCGAATCGCCAAGAGCCCTGCCTCCGTGACCACCGCCTTCAGGTCTGCGCCGGACATCCCTGCTGCAGATTTGGCAATGGCGCGTAGATTCACGTCCTTCGCAAGCTTCATACCTCGCGTGTGCACGCGAAGGATCTCGTAGCGGGCAGACTCGTCAGGTAGTGGAACCTCTATGACGCGATCGAATCGGCCAGGCCTGAGCAGAGCGGGATCAAGGATATCTATACGGTTCGTGGCGCCAAGCACTGCCACGCCGTCCAATGGCTTGAACCCATCCAACTCCGCAAGGAGCTGAACGAGGGTCCTCTGCACCTCCCGATCTCCGCCGGTCAGAGCCTCCGTTCGCACTGCACCAATGGCATCTATCTCATCTATGAACACGATAGACGGCGCCTTCTCACGGGCAAGCTTGAAGAGATCCCTAACGAGCTTCGCACCCTCTCCGATGAACTTACGCACCAGCTCGGAGCCCACAACTTGGATAAACGTAGCGTTGGTCTCGTGGGCCACTGCCTTGGCAAGGAGCGTTTTACCCGTTCCTGGAGGACCGTAAAGCAACACGCCCTTGGGCGGAACGATGCCCATCTCCTTGAAAACATCTGGATTCTTTAGAGGGAGCTCGACTACCTCGCGAACTTCCTGGATAACATCTTTCAGACCGCCGATATCTTCATAGCTGACGCTTGGGCGTTCAACCACCTCAAAGGCGCGCACCCTCGTGTCCTTCGGCTCGGGGAGAACGTCCACCACGGCAACGGTCTGCTGAGACATTGCAACTTGGGCGCCGGGATACAGCTTGTCGTAAACGGAGCTCATA
>JALTCQ010000112.1 GCA_027074515.1 Microcaldota archaeon
AAACTGTTCTCGGCAGGGAAAAGGTCAAAATAGAGCACAGGGACATTGCAGACGTCTGGGCAAAGGGGGATCTGAAAGAGCTCGCCCTATACAACCTCCAGGACTCAGAGGCGTGCTACGAGCTGGGTATGGAGTTTCTCCCACTGTACATAGAGCTGGCGCGGATAACCGCATCGAATCTCTACAACGTGGTGCGCATGTCGACGTCCCAGATCGTGGAATGGAAGCTCATACTGGAGGCGTTCAGGGCAGGGAAGATCGTCCCAAGAAAACCAAGGGAAGACGAAGTACGAGAAAGGCTCGTGCAAAGCTATGAGGGAGCCTTCGTCCGCGAGCCTATACCTGGACTCCACGAAAACATCGTTGTCCTCGACTTCCGCTCCCTGTACCCGACGATCATCATCTCGCACAACGTTGATACAGATACGGTGAACGCACCGTACTGCTCAAAGGACGATGCGTATGTGAGTCCGGCAGGCCATTACTTCTGCAAGGAACCAAAGGGGCTGCTACCAAAGATGCTAGAAGACGTCCTAGGTGAGCGCTTCCGCCTGAAAGATCAGATGAAAGGGATTGACAAGAAGGATCCCAATTACAAGATCGTCTACGCAAAACAGCAGGCACTAAAGATCATAGCAAACTCTGCATATGGGTATTTAGGCTTTGCAAGGGCCCGCTGGTACTCCAGAGAATGCGCGGAAGCCATAACGGCGTGGGCGAGGAAATACATAAAGGATGTGATGAAATGGGCTGAAGAAAAGGGATTCACCGTGCTCTACGGGGACACAGATTCAGTATTTCTCGTTCTCCCAAAGGGCTGGGGCGTGGAAAAGGCTATTGAGTTCATGAAAGAGGTTAACGAGCGTCTTCCAAAGCCCATGAGCTTGGATTTTGACGGATACTACGTGCGCGGGATCTTCCTAACGAAAAGGGGCGGAAGAAAGGCTGCCAAGAAAAAGTACGCGCTAATCGACGAAAAGGGGAACCTAAAGATCACAGGTATGGAGTACGTGCGAAGGGACTGGGCGGAGATCGCAAAAGAAGTGCAGAAGAGGGTGCTAGAACTCGTTCTCGGAGAGGGAAAGCCGGAGGAAGCCGTGGAATATGTGAGAAAAGTCATAGACCGAATACGATCTGGAAAGGTCCCCAAGGAGAAGCTCATCATATACACACAAATCAGAAGAGATCTGGACCGCTACGAGTCAAGGGGGCCCCACGTCGCCGCGGCGGAGAAAGCCATACGCAGGGGCGTCAAAATAGAGCCGGGAATGATCATAGGATACATTATCACAAAGAGGGGAAAGAGCATATCCGACAAGGCGGAGCTGGCCGCATTCGTGGATAAGGGGGACTACGACCCGGAATACTACATAAACAACCAAGTTCTGCCCGCCGTGATGCCAATACTTGAAGAATTGGGGTATACGGAGCGGGATATAAGCAAGGGCAGCGCGCAGAAGACGTTGTTTGATTTCACGTAGCGTAAAGAATAAAAATCACCAAACCGTTCTTACAACATGACACGGGCAAGAAGATGGCTAGCAGTGCTGCTCTTATTCTCCCTTATTGCAACACACGCGGCGTTCGCTTCCATATTATCAGTAGGAACCACGCCCTTCATTCCGCAGTGGTACCAGGAGAATTCAGACGGCAGCTATAAGATTCGCCTCTGGATAGACGTAGAACACGAGGGTGTGA
>JALTCQ010000113.1 GCA_027074515.1 Microcaldota archaeon
TTTTTCCGCATCCAGATCGTCTCGCGAGATCTTTGCCTCTTTTGTCATGTTTTTCGCGATCTCGGGCAGGCTATTCCCAACGGCGCGTATAACCATTCTTGCGAGAATTTTTCGCTGAGGTGAGAGTTTGTCGGGGGTTTTAACGGCGCTTAGTGGCGGAATTGCGTGCGGGGCGAGGAACCTTGACAGAATCTGTGCAGTTATTTCCGGTGGCAGGTGGTTGAGCGTTTGGATCGTGTCCAGCACGTTTTCTACGCCTTTTTTCCCGCTGACTGCCGCCTGCGTGCCAATTAGATATCCAATCATTTCTCCAGCGTTTCCAAACTTCGCACCCTGTCCGAGGTCTACTTGCTCTAGTTCCTTTATCGTTCTTTCCAGCCCTTTTTCCTTTATCTGCTTGCCAGCGGCCCGTGCGTGTATCTTGTTTGCGTATATTTTCCGCAGGTCTTCCTCGTCCGTTGCGAGGAATTGGGCGTGCTCCAGTGCCTTTCTTAGCCCCTTTTCAACGTACGCTAGTTCCATTTCATCACCTCTGGCAGGACGATCTTTCCTGGCTCCAGTCCCAGCTTTATTTTCATCTTGCACACCGCACAGACATCTCCATTGGTTGGGGCCCCACAATACTTGCACGCCTTTGGTTTTTTCGTCTCGTTCACCTTTTTCACAGCTCTCGCTAGCTTCATCACGTTCTTCACAAACGCCTTCCGCGTTCCTGGTCGCTTTTCCTCTACTACGTCGAAGGACCTGCGTATGTGGTACGTAGGCGCAAATTGCTGGAATGGGCAGCGCGTGTTCGTGTATGGGATACTGTGTTCGTCTGCAAATTTCCGAATCTCCCACTCTTGAATCCAGAAAAGTGGCTTGATCTTTCTGACGGTTAGCTCCGTTTCGGGGAGCATTGGGGCGAGCTTTGCGATGTATTCTATCTGTCCGTTGATGAGGTTGTTGATTATGAATCCAACGGAGTCGTCCAGGTTGTGCCCCGTTGCCACGACGTTGTATCCGAGCTTCTTTGGGATAATGTTCTGGTAGTACCTTTTAAGCACGCCGCAGACGTGGCAGGGCGCCTTGTGGAGCTTTTCTGCAATCTCTCCAAGCCCTGTTCCCCACTCTTTTCTCCATTCGTGGACGTACAGTGGGACGCTCAGCTGTTTTGCTAGCTTCTCCACCGTTTTTCTCGCGTCGCTTGAGTATTCATGTATTTGTTGGTCAAGATGGAGCAGGGCCACTTCAATCCCCAACTCTTCTGCGTGCTTTGCAAGGATCCACGCAGCCACGGCACTGTCCTTTCCCCCAGAAACGGCTACCATTACCTTATCGCCGCGTCTGACGAGCCTATCGCCCCGTATTAGTCCCATAACCCTTTCTTCCAAGCCCTTTGCCATTACATCCTCTCCGGCACGTCTATGAGCAGGAGGTTCAGCGAGCGCGAAAGTACGTTGTAGAATCCCTTCACGATGCTCAGACGGAAGGATCTCACGGGTTCCTCTGACTGTAGAACTGGGTTCCTGTCGTAGAAGCCGTGAAACGTTCTCGCCAGCTCGTACGAATACCTCGCCAGAATATGTGGCCGATCCTTTGCCATCACGTCTGAGAGCACCTCGGGGAACCTTGCCAATAGCTTGATCATCTTCCACTCATCGTCATTCACCGTTTCTGGTATCTTGGGGTTCCACCCGTCCGCCTTTTCTAGAATCTTCCTTGCACGCACCGCGGAGTACTGGAGATATGGTCCAGTATCTCCCTCAAAGGAAAGGATCCTCGACCACTGGAATGTAATGTTCTTCTCCGGTTCCACCTTCAGTATCGCGTAGTTCACAGCTCCCACGCCTATCTTTCTTGCATCCGCCTCGTTATATGTTTCTCTCTTCTTCATCTCTTCTCCTGCAAGCTCTATCGCCTTGTTGAGAACGTCTTCAAGGAAAATTACCCTTCCCCTTCTTGTGGACATCTTGCCCTCTGGCAGGTTTATGAGGCCGAAGGGCACATGTATTAGTTCTTCTTTCACGCCCAGCTTCCTTGCCAGCCAGAACAGCTTCCGGAAGTGATCGCTCTGCTCGGAACCAACGACGTAAATGAGTTTTTTGGGTGCATACCTCTCCACACGGTCTAGCAGCGCCGTAAGATCGCGAGAGAGGTAAAGCGTTGTTCCGTCGGATTTTAGGATCACGTCTTTGCCCCATTCGCCGAAGTCCACGATGATTGCTCCCGTTTCTGGATCTCTTTCTGCGATACCCATTGTTAGTAGCGTTTCTGCCAGCTCCCTCGCTTTTTCCACGTAGAACGACTCCCCGCTTATCTCATCGAACTCAACGCCGAGCATTTCGTATATTTTTTCTGCATACTTGATTGTCAGCTCCCTGAACTTCTTCCATAGCTCCACGTATTCTTTCTCCCCCTCTTCCAGCCGCCGATACGCCTCTCTTGCCTCGTCTTCGAGTTCTGGGCTCTTTTCTGCTTCCTCGTGGAACTTCACGTAAATGCGCAGCAACTCCTTTATGGGTTCCCTTTCCAGCGCCTGTTCGTCCACCCATTTTTTGTATGCGACGATGAGCTTGCCGAACTGCGTCCCTATGTCTCCTAGATAGTTTATTCCCACTGCCTCAACGCCCCTGAACCTGTATATTCTTCGGAGCGAGCCCCCCAAGATCGTGGAACGCAGGTGTCCCACGTGCATGGGCTTTGCAACGTTTATGGATGAGTAGTCGATGACCACGCGCTCCCCCTTCGCCTCTTCGGCTCCGTAATCTGATTGTGTCGCCTTTTGTAGAACGTCCCTTGCTATTTCCGCCCTTTTAAGGAAGATGTTCACGTATCCGCCCACCACTTCGACCCTCTGAATGGCTGGGTGGTTGATCTGCTCTGCGAACTCTGAAGCGGCGTCTTGCGGGTTTTTTCGTAGCGCTTTTGCGAGTTTGAAGCCTACGGGAAGCGCGAGGTCCCCCATCTTTTCCTCTGGCGGGTACTGGACGGGAACGCTTGCATTGCTTTTTGCTGCTAGATCGTCCAGGTATCTCTTTGCCTCCAAAAATGCGTTCATATAGTCATCCGAGCCAAGCATCAAAAAAATCTTGACCCTCTGGCTTTCCTTCAATCAGGTATAAATACTTTCCCGGCGTTCTTACCACATGCTCCGCATCGCCTACGACGTTCGAGGAATCTATCCCGACGACGTGAACGAGGAACTTGCCTATCGCCTTGGCCACGTCTTCGGACGCGAAAGGGATACCGTCGTTGTGGCCCATGATTACCGCCACGGCAGCGAGAAACTCTACGAATCTTTGATTGAGGGCCTGAAGGCGGCTGGAACCATGGTTTACACGCTTGATGCCGTTCCCACCCCCGTTCTTTCCTTCGCTGTCCGTGCCACTGGGGCTGCTGGAGGTGTTATGGTCACCGCGTCGCACAACCCTCCTGAATACAACGGTTTCAAGTTCTTTGACGAGCATGGCTTCTCCCTTCCCCGCGAGGAGATCCAAGGGCTCGTTGAGTCGTCAGGGAACACGGATCTTCACGAGAGTCCAGACGGTTGTGTTGTTCCGGTGGACGTGCGCGAGAAGTATGCCTCTGCTCTTCCCACCTTTGAGCGAAAGCGTGTCATAGTGGATTTTGGCAACGGTGTTGGCCTCTGGTTCAAGCCCATTCTTGAGGAGCATTTCGATTTGGTCTCTCTAAACGACGAACCGGATCCGGACTTCCGCGGTAGAGGGCCAGAGCCGACCTTTGACCACGCCGATGCCCTTGCCGATCGGATCCGCGATGAGGGGGCAGATTTTGCCCTGCTCCTGGACGGGGACGCGGATAGATCCGTTTTTGCCGATGCCAAGGGCTTCGTGAATCCCTCCTTGCTTTTTACCCTCTTCGGCCGCTGGTTCCTTCGCGAGAACAGGGGCAACGTTTTCGTGGCGTCTCTTGACATCTCTCCACGCGTTACCAACTATCTTCCTGGTGCTCGAGTCATACGAACGAGAATAGGGACGTCTTACATCGTTGAGCGGGCGAGGGAAGAGGGTGCAGTCTTCTCCGGCGAGTATTCCTGCCATTTCACTGCCTACGACTTCTCCGGCCATTCCGATCCTGCTTTCTTCACCCACGTGTTGTCCAACTACGACGTGCTCGCCTCACGGAAGGATTATTCCTTCTACAACCTCGTGGAGGAGAGCTATCGCGTGGATAACCCTCGCGAGTACGTGGCTCGGGCGGAGGGTCTTGGGACGGTGTTGAGCAAGATCGACGGCGTGGAATTTATGTATAAGAATCACCGCGTCCTTGTCCGCCCATCCAACACGGAGCCAAAGATCCGTATTTACGTGGAGGGACCAGAAGCAACTTCCATTCTTTTGGAAGTTGCTGGAAAACTGGGTCTCATATCTTGATCTGGCTTACGTCGAACCAATCTGGCGGCTCCATCAGTCCGAGGAGCATTCTCAGCTCGCAGGCCCTGCACACATCTCCTGTCGCCGGCTCCCCGCAGATCTTGCACTTCTTTGGCTTTCCTTCCCCTCTCGTTTTCTTGAGCTCCCCCATGATGTCCAGGAGCGACTTCTCTATCATGAACTTCGTTCCAGGGTACCTCTCTTCGAGCTTGTTTATGTAGTGGCGGAGGTCCCAGCGGAAGCCCAGGCGCGCGTAGGGACACTCCACGAACTCGGGATAGAATCCGTTGATCATTGCGTAGACGACCACTTCCTTCTCTGGTATCTCGTAGAAGATCTTTACCCTTCGGACGAATCCCTCGTGCTCCGATACGCCTGTGACTGGCCCCAGTCTTGCCAAGCGGTCTACATCGTGGCGCATTATGTTCATGAGGAACGTTTGAATCTCGTCGTCCAGGTTGTGCCCCGTGATGAGGACTGTTGCTCCCATCTCCCTTGCAGCCTTGTTCAGCAAGTATCTTCTGAATACGCCACAGTACGTGCACGGCTGGTATGGTAGCCCCTTCTCGTAGCCAATCTTCACGATCTCGTCAAGGGTTGCACCGATCTCTTCCTTGAATGACACGATCCTGTACGGAACGTCCCATTCCTCTGCCCAGTGCTTGAAGTCCTTGATCGTGATTGGCCTGTATCCTCCAATGCCCTCATCTATGAGCAGCGCCTCCACTGTCCACCCTGGCACGCGTTCCGACAGCTTCTTCATGTAGTGCATGGCAGCAAGCGAGTCCTTCCCGCCAGAAACCGCCACGACGATGTGCTCCTTCTTCCCGAACATCTTGTATTTTCTTATTGTCTTCCTAACGCGCCGATCAAACCACTCGAGGAAGTGCTCGGCGCAGTAGGATTTTCCCTCGTACTTGGCGGTGTACACCGCTGGTTTACCGCAAACAGAACATTTAGCCACCTGAGACCACCGGCACGAACTGTATTTCGTCCCCTTCCCTTATCTCGTAGTCTTCCGTAACTAATTTTCCCCCGATGCTTGGTAAATACTCCTCTGGCGAGAGACTGAGCTCCACCATGAGTTCTTTCATCGTCTTTGCGCCTGTTTCAACTTCCTTCCATTCCCCGCCAAGTATCCTCCAGCGGATCTTCATGCTTTTATCTGCTCCCGTGCTTCTTTTATGCATGTCCTTCCGATTCCTTGACCATACTGCCGACGTTCTCGTCGAGGTTCACGCGAAAACCCTTGAAGAACTACTCGCAGAGTCTGGAAAGGCTTTGTTCGCCGCAATGCTCGATCTGGATCGGGTGAAGCC
>JALTCQ010000114.1:0-1000 GCA_027074515.1 Microcaldota archaeon
TCACGTGCTCTAGTCCGTATTCGTCCAAAAGGCGTTTGACGGCCCATTTGTATCTGTGTAGGCTAGATTCACTCATGCGTTTATGGGCTCTCAACCACCTCTCAAATCCTTCTAATTCTTCTTCAGCCATCAACAAATGTTTCCTTTGTTGATTTATAGACCCTCAGATGCCGATCTGACGGTTTTGCATATGGTATATTGTATTAGCGGGCGGCAACTGCTGCTGCAACGTCTGGGGGCTGAACTCTTTCAAGCCACTGCGTTACCCTTTTTGCAAGCTCTGCGGAGAAGCCGAGCATGTAGTCTTCAGGAACGACCTTGCGCACCGAGCCATTGATCACCATCTTTGTGACATATTGCGAGCCATTAATCCAGCTGTGTAGTGTTCTCTCGGGTACATCGTGCTGGGCAGTCAAGAATTTGGCATACGGGAACGCTAAGAAGTACTTGTGCCCATCAATCACGAAGAATTTCAGCCCTAGGAGCTTCTTGGCATTGTTCTCTTCGTCTTCCTCATCGTCCGCATCTAGTTTCTTTTTCATCTTCCTCGCAATCTCTTTGTACTGCTTGCGGAGCGACTCGTCTATCTTCGGGAATTTGAAGTGCATGGAAAAGTTCGGGACTTCCATGGCGGCCTCTACAACTTCATCCACGTTCCAATCGTTCTTTGTTCGCTGGCGGATATACCACTCCATATAGTCTAAATTCCATGGGTCCTTCGCGGCAGGGTTCACGCTTCTCTGGAATACCAGCGCTTCACCTCGCCTCGGGATCCACACCCAGTACTGGAACTGCTCACGTACTCCCGGGTCCATGCGCCTGAACAGAGGGATGTTCCAGAAAGACACTTTATGGTATTCACGGGCGGTGTTGAGGAGCTGAACAAGCTTCTTCTGCCAGGCCTTCCCGAAGTTGCGGTTAAGTGCTACGAGAACTGCCTCATCTATGGAAATAGCATGTGCAGGGCTCTCGTCCGTTAGTCCTTTTAGTATATCGCGAT
>JALTCQ010000114.1:1010-1685 GCA_027074515.1 Microcaldota archaeon
CTTTTCCAGCCGCATCGTTGCGCCAAGCGTGAACGTGCTCTTGCCCGTTCCCCTCAGCCCTGTGAATGCGACCTGTGCGTCGGCATCTGCCTCATCCTGCACAGCTGCCGCGAGGGCCTGTAGAAATCTGTGGTAGTTCTCGTAGCTCACTTGTCAATCACCTTTTTCTTCCACTCCTTTCGCACTTTCTCAAGAGCACGCTTGTATCCTTCTCCATAAAGCTGTATAAGCTGGTATTCAACGCCAGGACGGGGCGGCTTGAACTCTATGAGCCAGAGTATTCCAAACTCCTGCATCACCGCTCGGAAAAAGATGCCTAATTCTTCCAAAATGTCGTGCGCCAGCTCTGCCAGCTCCTCGTCGCCCTGGTCAATCATATCGCCAACCGTATTGAGCAAGTTCCGAATGTCCCAGAATCCCGTAATGCCGAGGCGCTCCTTCCACTCCTGCGCTTTATCCACAAAGTGCTCGTTGCTGAGATATATCAGCAGGAGCGGCGAAATCTCTGAGTACCATGCGCGTGTGGTTGCGTATAATCTTGGCAGTTCTCCAGGATCAAGAAGGCTGGCGCTGAGTAGATGGTTGTACGTGTTGATGATTTCGTCTGTGCGGCGTACTGTGAGGTCCGCCATGTTCCAGCGGGCCTCGTATTTGCCGCTACTGCTGGTCTGTTGC
>JALTCQ010000115.1 GCA_027074515.1 Microcaldota archaeon
ACGGAATCTCCGTTGCTGTACACGTACGCGATGTAGTTTCCGTCACAGCTCACGGACATGGGCGTTCCGGGGTGCACGTGCAAGAACGTGTTGAGTTCGGAGCCGGCGGGTGCCCCCAACACCGTGGGCAGGAGGAGCAGGAGAGCAAACCACATGACCAAAATACCCTGTCCAAATATTTAAACTCTCCAGTCATTCTATTCTCGTGTTTCGCATAGTACTCGTCGAACCGCACTACGGAGGCAACATCGGATCCGTGGCAAGGCTTATGCAGAACTTTGGCTTCCGCGATCTCGTTCTCGTGAGTCCCCTGGCAAACCCGCTGGGCGACGAGGCAATGCGCTGGTCCGTGCACGCAAAGCACGTCCTAGAATCTGCACGCGTCGTGAAAACCCTTGAGGAAGCAATAAAAGACTGTGCCGTTGTTGCCGCGACCACCGCCAAGCCCGGGCCGAAGATGGTGAGGCGCACACCGCTCACGCCACGCGAATTCGCAGAAAAGTATGCCGAATACTGGAGCAGTGATGAATGTGTGGCCCTCGTTTTTGGACGAGAGCCTAGCGGGCTGACCAATGAAGAACTGGAGCTTGCAGATATTGCCGTAACAATCCCTACGAGCAAGGACTATCCTGCGATGAACCTGTCGCATTCGGTTGCCGTGATTCTCTACGAACTGGCGATGAAGAAGCGAGAGCTGCGAAATCAGCCCCACCAAAGTTATGATCCGCCGCGCAAGGAGTCGTACGATCTTGCAGAGAGGATCTTCCAGAGGTTCATAGACGTGATTGGACGTCAGAACCCCCATGAGACGATGAAGGCGTTCAAGGCGATTTTAAGGCGTGGTGCCAAAACAGATAAAGAGCTTCGTGCTGTTATTGGGGTGCTCTCAGAAATCGAAAAAAGGTGGTTAGGACGTTAGAAGATATCCGCAAGGCGTTTGAGCAGTCTGACGACGTGATGCTCCGTCGTCTTGCCATTGATTTTGCGAAGAGGGCGGCCATAGAGCACAATCGTGGGCTTGCCCAGGCAGCAGTGATCGCGTACGCGTTGTCCAAGCTTTTGACGAAGAGTCACATCGTCCAGAGCCCGCTATGGCCAAGGTATCGCCATGCGATCATCTCAGCGATCAAGGACGCCGAGCTGGGCAGGGAGTCAGACGTCCTTGAACGAATGGAGAGGACGATATGGAAAATCGACGAGAGTGATGGCCACTTCGTCAAGAATCTCATTGAGAAAGCGCGCGCCAAGATGGCAGCTGAGGCGTACGCCACCGGAATCTCCATGCACCTTGCGAGCAGGCTGTTCAACGCAGACATCCACGACCTATCCGACTACGTTGGAAAGATGCGCGTCCACGACGAGGTCCCCACGAAGATCGGGATCCGCGAACGTGTTGAGGCATTCAGGAGGCTTGTACATGAGGATCGCAGTTGATACCGGTCCGCTCATCTCCCTTTCCAGTACCTGTCTGCTAAACCTGTTAGATGAGCTCCCCTTCGATTTCTACGTGCCCCCTGCGGTGGTGGACGAGTCGTACAGGGCCCCAATGCACACAAAGCAGTACCGTTTCAGCGCTCTAAGAATCCACGACTACGTCTTGGAAGGCCGCCTGAAGACAAAGGATCTGGGAAAAGATGGTGTAGCAC
>JALTCQ010000116.1:0-1106 GCA_027074515.1 Microcaldota archaeon
GTACGGAACGGTTCTCCGCAAGCCAGAATGGTATCCTGAGCTCATGGCAAGGGTTTTGTATTTTCTCCTCTTCCACGCGGCATCTATTCACGGAAAGGGCATAGAGCCGATCCTTGCATTCACGTACGAGCACCACGTCCGCGTCGTTGCACGCTTGAAGGAAAAGCCGTCTTTGATAACGAATAACGCGAAGCAAATCGGGTTTTACGGGCTAGATGGAAAGCAGTACGGTCCCATCTGGATTGGCCCCCTTCAGAACCGTGAACTTGCGGAAAAAGCGCTAACCTGCTGGGACGAGGACTATACCAAGGCGAGCAGGAAGATCTTGGCACTTGCTTTGCGCGAGCCCAACGTTCTTGGATACTACAACGTGCATCTTTGGTCCAAACGGCTGAAACTAAAGCAGATCCCTCGGTTTGATACAATTATTTCCGCTCTCCAGGAGCGGGGTTTTGTGGTAGAGCGCGTCCTCTGGTCAGACAAGGGTATCAAGACCGACGCGGATCCAAAGACCTTCGAAGAGGTGCTTCGGCTATTCGAGTAGCTCCCTGACGATTTTGGCGACAACCTTGCCCGGCGCTTTGCCCTTGAGTGCGGCCATGGCGCGTCCCATGATTACGTTCATCCTCGGTTCTTCTCCTCCTGCCCTGAATTCCTCGATGATTTTCTGCACCACCTCCCTTATCTTCTCCTCATCTAGCAACTCTACGCCCTTCTCTTTTAGCACTTCGTCCAGTTTCTTACCCTTTGCTAGCTCCGGCACTATTTCGTCTAGCGCTTCCTTTGGATACTTTCTGTTGTACCCGAGTGCCAGTTCCTTGATCTGCTCCTCTGTTAGCTCCCAGCCCTGGCGCTTCCAGTATGGCAGGAACGTCAGCAGTATGTTCGCCGCAGTCTTCGCATCTACGCCTTCAGCTACCAACTCGTCAAAGAGGAAAACGTATCTGGACTTCACGAGCGTTCTTGCCTGCTCCTTGTTCAGCCCCATTCTCAGATACTCCTCGTATCTTTCCTCCGGTAGGGGTGGTAAGCTCTTTCTTATGCGATTTAGCCGATCCCCCGTTATGAACACTGGCGGTATGTCTGTCTCCGGGTACATTCTGGCG
>JALTCQ010000116.1:1116-1607 GCA_027074515.1 Microcaldota archaeon
GTAGTGGACGCATGAATCTCGTTGTTCCATCTGGGTTCGGCCCCCTTGTCTCCTCTGGAACTCCGTGCAACGCTTGCTTCAGCCGTTCCTTGACAATGTCCAGCGCTTTTCTTGCCTTCTTTTCTGAATCAACGACGATTATGAACGCGTCGCCCTCACTGCAGTTCAGGCGCTCTCTGACCGCTTGCACCTCTTCCTCCGTTATTCCATACTTTGGCAGTTCGTCTGAATGTAGAAGTCCACCCACTTTTGCGTATACCTTTGCGTAGTCCGAGAGCTCAGTTCCAAATCTTCTGCCCTTCTGTAATTCCTTTCCAATTAGTCCTTTCATCCTTGGAACGCGGATAGCAAGCGCTTTACCACCGCGCTCAATCGTTTTCCTGACGAACTTCGCTCTCGTGTTTTTGAAGAGGTCCGTAACGTCAATGATCTTCTGTTCAAAGTCTTTCTCGGCCAGCCCGCGCTTCTTCATTTCATCCCGAATTTCTAAG
>JALTCQ010000117.1 GCA_027074515.1 Microcaldota archaeon
TCGTGAAGGATTAGCTTGTATGGGCTGAGGAGTGTTTTTAGCGTCAGCATACTGTAAATAGAACTTCATCGTATAAAACGGAACCCTATGGAGTGTAACCGGGGGCGCCAGGGAATGGCGCCCTCCGGAGCCTCGAGAGGTGTGAGGCGCATGATTACAGCCGTGCAACCGCAAGTTCCACGGCCATTGCGTGCTTCCCGCTCTTGCGCAGGGCTTCGTGGTAGCAGTCTATGCACATCCACTTGCCCTGGTATCTCACGGTCAGGTCCTTGCGCACTATGCGCCCACAGACCTCACATCTCCTCGCTTCTTCGGGGCGAAGAGGGACCTGGGTGATTGCACACTCGAGCATATCCATTTCCCGGTCGGCCTCCTCGCCTCCCGTCGCCCCGTGTCTATAACGTGCAGGTTATTTATATATTTTTCGCAAGCAGTCTTTTTCTGTAACAAAATAGTTGGTTTGGGGTGTCGATTATGTATAAGCGCTATGGCTTGAAGCATCCTGAGGGTAAGCTCGTTCGGAGCGAGTGGACCATCCGTCTCATGGATCTTCCCCCGGAGATGCTTTCTCGCAAGCGTCAGCTTCTTCGATGGGTTTCCATAGCGCTCGGATTGATCACCCCAGGGGATGAACGGGCTGGAATCGTTGATGTTCTCGATGCTCTATTCCATTATGCATATTCCAAGGAGGTTGAGCCCACCGCGGACGATATCCTTCTCTACGTGAACATGCGGCGCAAGGAGCGTGGAGAGAAGCCAGTGGTCCTGGAGGCTGTTCGATACCATCTGCGGCGCCTGGAGGGTGTTGGCATTATTGAAAAGACGAAGGGACGGGGGGGAACGTATCGTTTCACCCGCGCCTTGCAGTCCTCTGGTTCCGATCCCGCTGCCTTTGTTGATTACATCTTTGATCAACTCTCTGCGTCCAGAGATGTGATAAAGAAGGCGGTTGTTTCGCTTACGAGCCTGTACCGATGAGTCCAGCGATCCTATACGCCCCATCGTACGATATTGTTGTTATTAGTGCTGTCCATCCCGTGAATGGCACCATCGTAGCTGCTGCCACGTGCGTCAGGATCCTTTTTCCGAGTGCGCTTTGTTTCTTTTCCAACTTCCAGTCTACGAACGCAGCTGCGCCCATTAACGTTAATGGGATCAGGTATACCGATTCATTCAGCATTACGAACGCGAGAAAATACGTCGCCAGCGCCAGGTAGTCTCCAGTTCTATGCATTCTTCCCGAGAAGAACATTCCGAGTAGCATTGCAGCTGCCGCGCTAGCTGCTGATGGGTCCACTGATATTATTGCTAGTAGTGCCCCGTTGAGCGTGCCCGCTATTTCTGGCGCGTACTTGCATTTTTCTGCCTGCTCTACAAGGAGCGCCGCCCCTGCCGCTGAGGCACCAAGGGCTATTGCCCACCACTCCATTGCACCGCCTCAGAGTTCCTTCGTCAGGACGTTGCCAGTCTTTACATCTATTACAATGGTCGTTTTTCCGGGGCTCATTGCCTTCGCTGCGTCAAACACCTTTGTTATGGGCTTTAGCGGGTTGCTTGCGGTTACGAGTGCCGCCACCTCTGGCTTTGTGAGGAACATCTGTGCTAATGCCCCGAGGATTTCCCTGTCGTTGCCGTACTCTATGTTTATTGCCGCGAAGACGCTGTTTCCATCCTTCCAGACACAGTCTATGTGGGTGGCGCCCTGCCTGTAGTTCTTGAATGGCTTGAATCCGAGTTCCTGGCCTAGCTGGCAGAAGTATTCCTTTAGCGCTTCCCTGTCAAATGGATTTTCAACGCGGGCGCGGATCGCCCGAACGTCTGCCAGGCTTCTTGCCACGGGATCCATGATTTTAACTATGTGCAGTGTTATTATAATATGGCATTTTTCACCGACGCCGAGGGCGAGTGGATGGTGCGCTCTGCTCGATCCGTTTTGGAGGCGTACCTCCGTCGTGGTTCCCGTATGGTTCCAGAGCCACCATCTGAGAAGCTATCAAAGCCCTTTGGCGTGTTCACCACCCTTAAACGACATCCTTCCGGCGATCTCCGTGGCTGCATTGGGTATCCAGAGCCGATAAAGCCCCTGAACGTTGCGCTTGCCGAGACCGCAATACTTGCCGCCACCGAGGACCCCCGTTTTCCCCCCGTTCGCCCGGAGGAGCTGGATTCCATCATCGTGGAAGTATCTGCACTTACACCGCCCGTTCTTCTCGACGTGCCAAAGCAGGAAATCCCGAAACGCGTGGAGATCGGGAAGCACGGGTTGATTATTCGCTACGGCCCGTATTCTGGACTTTTGCTTCCGCAGGTGCCCGTGGAGGAGGGCTGGGACGTGGATCAGTTCCTCGCGTACACTGCGCTGAAAGCGGGCCTGCCCCCCGACGCGTGGACTTGGCCAGATGCAAGGATTTACACGTTTACTGCAGAGGTCTTTTCGGAGATCGAGCCGAAGGGGCCTGTTAGGAGAGTGATGTGATGCATTGGAAGCACATTCACGGTTTTGTTCTGTTCATCCTTGTGTTCTTTCTCGTGGATTTATTCATAGATGTCCTTGCCCTCCTTGGTTACAACGGCTTTTTCGTCACCATCACGAAGCGTGCCGGCAACATCTCAGTCCACGGCAGTGACGCGCTCGTTTTTCTTCTCAGCGTTCCATTGGCCCTCTTCCTGCACGTACTCTGGTACCGTGGGCGCTGGAGCTGGTTTAGCACGAGCCCGCAAATTCACCGCAATGTTTTCTACGTGTTTTTAGTGCTCTATTTGGTCCTTTTCTTTGCACTGATTTACGCGGGAGCTCACGCCTGCCATTCTGCCTGCTCCCTGCACAGTGTCAGTAGCTGTACGGTAAACTACCGCCCATTTGGCGTTAACGTTGTTTACGCGTGCAGAATTCCAGCAGTGGTTAATCCATGACCAGGACCGTTGTGGTTGCTGGCGTGCCGTTGATCGTTATGGCCCCGGTGGCAGCTGCCTCGTTCAGCGTCCCACAGACGTTTATGGCCTTCTCCCCCTTGGCGTAGACCACTACTTTTTGAGGATTACCGGTTATTCCCGTCCCACGTATGTTTACGGTGACGATCTTCTGCCTGTTTTCCTCATTTTTAAGGTCAACGTCGATGCAGAAGTTTGTTTTGACGAGATGCACCGCAGAGGTCGTTACTCGTATCCCTTCAGCCGCTCCGCTGTTTTGAACCTTGCTGAGCTGGGTTGATACCGTTTCTAGTGCCTTGGATAGTGCCTTCACGCTTGACTCGAGGTATTGTAGTCTTGCGGCCATCTCGCTATTCTGGGCGATTTGTGTCTCTAACGCCTTGCTCGTGAGGTTGTACTTTTCCTGGAGGTCTGCCAGCCTTTGCTTGCACTGCCCCCCCTGAACGCTGCTGCCAATGATGTAAAAAACGGGGGCTGATAGGAGTATCCCCACGGCGAAGGCTATCCAAACCTTTCTCCAATCGTTCTTCTCCTCACTGTCCACCGGGTACCGCCTCTTCCGGTTGGGCCTGTGCCTGCGCGGCTTCTTCCTCCTCTTCGGCTATGGGTATTTCCACGGTTCTAACGCCGCCGTCGGGAGTTTTGTACACGATCGTTATCGTTCCAACGGCTTCCTGCGCATCAGCCAGCTGTTGGATCCATTGGAGCTGGCTCTTTTTCATCACTGTGATCATGCCCTTGAATATGGCGTCAACCGGCTCAAATCCAGCCGCCTTGAGCGCCTCAATCGTCTTGATTACTTCATCTTCCGCTTTCATCGTATCACCATAAAATACTGGTTCCAACGCTTTAAACGTTGCTGCGCATAATCCTTTCGTGGACGCAATTTCTCTGCTGGCCAAAAAGCTGGCAGACCTGGTACGCAAATGGGACGACGTGGTTGTTGTTAGCCACTACGATGCGGACGGGATTACCTCTGCAGCCATTCTCGTCTCCGCGCTTCGTAGCATTGGCAAGGACGTCCGTTTCATCAACGTCAAACAACTCTACTCGGACCAAGTTGAGGAAGTAAAGGATATGGGCTCTGCATTCATCTTTTCAGATCTGGGCATCGGACAAATTTCCATACTCCTCGATCAGATGCGTGCACCCTTCATCGTGCTCGATCACCATGAGATACCACCGGGTCGCGAGTATCCCTACCTCCTGCACCCACACCTTTTTGGCATTGATGGGAGTCGGGAACTTAGCGGTGCAGGTATCTCATACATCTTTGCCCGCGCCCTCTCTGGCCGAAAAGACCTCGCAGCACTTGCGGTTGTCGGTGCCGTTGGCGACGTCCAGCTCGTTGACAACGCGCTCGTAGGGTACAATCGAAAAATTCTCAAGGATGCCATTGAGGCGGGCAAGGTTTTCGCGTACCGCGATCTGGCGCTTTACGGTCGCGTTTCTCGACCATTGCCGTATATGTTCGTCTACTCCACGAACCCTGTTCTCCCAGGACTCACTGCTAACGAATCGGCGGTTTATGATTTCTTGGACGCAGCTGGTATTCCGTATCGCGATGATACTGGTCGCATCCTGAGTTATGTGGATCTTAGCGCCGAGGACAAGCGGAAATTGTTCACGGAGCTTTCCATGTACTTGCTTTCTCGCGGCTGGGATTCTCAGCGCTTGCAGTCTTTGTTGGGGGAAGTGTACGAGCTAACAGACGAAGATCCCCACTCTCCGCTCCGAGACGTCCGTGAGTACGCTACGCTTCTGAACGCCTGCGGACGCCACGGAAAGCCAGAGGTCGGTGTTCGCGTGGCCATGGGCGACAGGGGGAAGTATTACGACGAAGCGCTATCTCTTCTTCGGCATCACAGGGAGGCTCTGCGCAAGGGCGTAGATTACGTTGTGGATAATGGGTTGGTGCAGCTCGATTCAATTCAGTACTTCCACGCACACGACGTGATACCTGCAAGCGTGGTGGGCATCGTTGCTGGAATGATTTACAGCTCGGGAATTGCATCTTTCAAGAAGCCCATCGTGGGGATGGCCTATGAGGATGAAGAGCACGTGAAGGTTTCCGCTCGCGCCACGTCCCGACTCGTTTCTGCTGGCGTAGATCTTTCCCGCGCTATGCGTGCTGCTGCCGAGCAAGTGGGCGGAGAGGCTGGCGGTCACAAGCCCGCTGCCGGTGCACGGATCCCTCGCGGGGCGGAGGATGAGTTTTTGAGGCGTTTGGATCGCGTTGTTTCCGCCCAGCTTGGCGCTACTTGACCTGCTTTAGCCCATACTCCTCTGCAATTGCTTCTACCATTTCCAACATATCGTCCTTGACTCCATGGAGCGCGTAGTACTCTGGACGGGGCACCGTTTTTTCTATGGCCTGCCTGAGCATGTACTCGTCCACGAAGGAGAACGCGTACTTGGGAATCATGTGTCCAAAGGCGATTTCCTTCTTCAGGGCAATCTTCGTGAATCTCGGGGCGTAGTGGCCGCCTCCGATGCCTATGGCTG
>JALTCQ010000118.1 GCA_027074515.1 Microcaldota archaeon
GGGGTATATGCGGCGGAACGTGCCGTGGGGGAACCCACCTATGATGACGAGGGTATCCTTTTCCAAAAAGTCTTCTGGCAGTGCCCAGCGACCGTCCTCGTCCAGAACAACGACCTTTGCGCCCCCTTTCTTCTTCTCCATTATCAACTCGTCCACGCTCTTGCTTATTGGGTGAATCCTTGGCGTATCCTCGCCGCGCAGCACCTGACTCATTATGCCCACGAATCTCGTGTAGCTTCGGGGTATCCGCGTCTCCGGCTCCACGTATATGAGCTTGTTTTGATACGTGTGCACATAGACGTCCACGAGGCCCTCTTTTCCAGCAGGACTTTCAAGCACGTTCAGAAGGAAGTAGTGAACGATGTCTGGTCGCCCCCTTCTATCTGCGTCCTTTATATCCTTCATGGCGTCGTGCATGTAGTTCGAGTCAAGAATCGCGTCCTCTGGCCGCCTACCGAAACGTCTGCACCACTGACGCACGGACCTATGGTGCTTTAGCGCTTTTGGCACAAGCTCTAGCGCAGACTCCACAAGTAGGAAGGAGAGCGTTAAAACACCTCCTTCGCTCTCCTATACACTTCCTCTGGCTCATCGGTGACGCCCATCGCTTTCTCACCCTTTCCTCCCCCGCGCACGCCAAGTTTCTTTATGATTTCTCCTGCGTTGTCTGCGTAGATGAACACATTAGGCTTTCCGCTTCTTCCAATGAGTATCAGCGGCTTGCCTTTGGCTTCTGCTATTCTCTCCGCCATTTTCTGGTCCAGATATGGCAACAGGATCACCCGTTCTTCTGCGTGGCGCGCTACGTACCTCGTTAGCTCCTCCGCGAGCTTCTCAGCCCTCTTCTCAGCTTCCTTCCACTGGCTGAACATCTTCTCCGCCGCGGCAGGCACCTCGTCCACCGGGACGCGCAGGACGTTTGCTGCATTCTTTAGCTTATCTTCGCGCTCCTGGATGAACTGCAGAGCCACATCGCCACTCTTGTATATGATCCTTTCGACGCCATCGGCCACGCTCTCGCGCTTTACGATTTTGATCAGCCCTATGTCCCCTGTTCTCTTCACGTGGGTTCCACCACAGGCCTCTGCATCGATTCCAGGTATTTCCACGATGCGCAGCTCCTTCCCCGGCACCGCGCCTCCCTGGTACAGGGTTACTCCGAACTTCTTCTCCGCCTCCGTTCTACCCATCCAGTACGTTTTCACAGGGATATTCTGCATGACAATCTCGTTTGCTATGCGTTCTATCTCCTTCAGCTCCTCATCGCTTATTCTCCTGTAGTGTGTGAGATCAATGTGCGCAACGTCCTCGCTCTTGTGTGCTCCTGCCTGCCAAACATGCTTTCCAAGGACACGCTTTGCCGCCGCGAGGATTATGTGCGCCGTGGTGTGGTGCCTCGTGTGCCTCAGGCGACGTGTTGCGTTGATCTTGCCCACAACAGTATGTCCTGGTCTGAACTTGCCCCCATCCTCTACGAGGTGAAGGATCACGCCGCTCTTCGTCTTTTGGACATCGATGACGGGCACTCCGTTGAGCTCTCCGTTGTCTGCGTCCTGTCCTCCACCCTCTGGGTAGAACGCTGTCTTATCCAGTAT
>JALTCQ010000119.1 GCA_027074515.1 Microcaldota archaeon
TTCCTTCACTCTTTCTTCCATGCGCTTGACGTCGCTCTTCAGAACCGCACCATACACAACCTTATCCAAAGTAAGGATTAGGTCGGCAATCTGGGCACGGTTTAAGATAATATACTCCTTGCCGACCGCCAGAAGCGCGCCGTTATCCGCCAGCTTCAAGTAGGCAACCTTGTGCCCCTTCTCCTTATTTCCCGTAAACGCCTTCCAAACCGTCTTCATTTTGATGCCTCCTTCTCTTCTTCGACATATTCCGCCAAGTCGCGGAAGACCAAAATATCCGCAATCGTCGGGCTAACGTCCGCAACGTCACCCGGATCGTAGGGACCATAGACCGTCCCAACCTGATCGCCGATGAACTTCGGCAACGCCTTCTTAATCCGCACCTTCACCATACACACCACCATCCACAAGTCTGTACACTCCAGGGCGCACCTCCTGCAGTATCCCTTCATTCAACAGGCGAGGAATTGCCTGCTCAATATCCTGCCGCTTCAGGCCGTACAGACGGCCCTCATTAACCATCATATCCACATCAAAGGCATCGTGCTCGTACTGAAGGTTCTTCGCCACCATCACAACCTTTTTGAGCACGCTACTCGTATCCTCCGTAATGTCGATGGTCTCTACCTCCTCTCTCTGTTCCTCTGTTGGCGTAGCTGCCTCATCCTCGTTAATAAGAGATGCGATCTCTGGAGAGAGCGCTATGTTCCTGATCACACTACCACCATGCACACGGTCTGTTTCAAAACCAGCCCCATGCAGCGCTTTCCACTCCTTCTCCAGCGAGCGGACAAACGAAGCTACCTGTACGTTTAGACGGCCCTCGTCACGCAGCTTACCCCACTCTGCCCTGCTAATGTAGTACTTGGATTCAATTCCGTGCTGCTCGCACCAGCGCAAGAACGCCAGGTATAGTGCAACTGGACGGATCTCCGAGCCAAGCTTGTCCACGATAGCCTCCTGAGCGAAGGCCAGGAGTGGCTTCGCCCTGCGCATGTACTCCAGACGCACTTCCTCCGCCGCTCCCGTGAGGAACCCCTCTTCCATCACGATCCTGCGATACTTGAGCGCAAGGTTAAGCAGTCCTGAGAGCTCCTCTGGCGTCAAAAGGGACTGTTCAAACGCTGGGTTCTTCGGGAACTTGTGCGGGAACTTGATCAAAACAACGCGGCGGAAGAGTGCAACGTCATCCAGCGGCAAATCAGGCAAGTCATTCGCTGCAAACACTAATTTAGTGTCCATCTCCCGAAAGTAAGCGCTCTGGAACTTCCTCTCAACGGTAACACTATCGCCACCCGTCACCGCTTTGAGGCGATCTACTTCCCTGTGCCCCCCTCGTGGAGTCTCTGTTGCGGCGTTGAGGAGCTTACCGTCCAGCTCGGCAAACGCAAACCTGTTATGTAGAAGATCGGAGAGTGTCCTTGTAGCAACAAGGTCGTTACCAAGCCAGTGACGTAGCACCTTGACAAGCGTGCTCTTACCATTGCTGCCGGTTCCGTAGAGGATGAAAAAAGACTGCAAGGGCTGCTTCGGGACAAGAATGTAGCCAATCATTCTCAAGATGTTCTCCTCGTCTTCTTTGCCTCCAGATATCTCCTGGATAAAGCGACGGATACGACGCGGTTTCGCCTTCCGGTCGTACCGAACCGCCAGCTTAAACGTGAACCTAAACTCTGGACTGAACGGCAGAAGCTTACGGCGATCCATGTCCAGAATGCCGTTGGCAACAGGGAGGTATTTAGTGTAGTCGTTAAAGGTCTTGGAAAACTCCTCCACAGATATAGATGACACGCTCGCGAGAGCCATTTTCACGTTGTTTACCACGTTCACGTTGATCAGCTTGTGAAAGTCACTGTCGGGCAACGCCTTCGCAAGGGCCCCTGCAATATAGGCCGCACCATTGCGCTCCCATATCCCTGTACGTGGGTTCCATCGCAGGATGTACTCCACCTTCCCACTGCCCGATACCACCGCGACAAAGTGACGAGCCGCCAGGTACTCAGCAGCAGCGAAGTGGTTGATGAGAACACGGAAGGTGGCGTGGTTGAAGTCGAGGAGCTGCGGCGCGGGATACTTTTCCTCTATGCGTTCTCTGAAGTCGTCAAAAACCCTCTCCGCAGGGAGCTCCGCAATAAGTGCATTATACTCGTCCTTGCCGCGAGCGATCTTTCGGAGGAGTGAAGACCAGCCCGTGAGGTACCCGGACGCAATCGCTGGTTCCTGGCCGTCCATTTCCGAGCGGACTACTCGGACGGCCACAGCACCCGTGCGCTCTACGTAGACCCAGACCTGTAACTCATTTAAACCACCAACGTGCCTATATACTAAGGGGGTCTCCAGAGCGCGAGGGTCTTCGGCGTAACCATGCTCCAGCCAGTCCCAGTTAATCTCCATCGTGCTCCTCCCCCATCCTGCCGAGGGTTGCTTCCAGCTCGTAAAGCGGAATCCTCCAGAGCTTCGGGCCGATCCGCACGGCTGGGATGCGACCCTCCTGACACCATTTCCGCACAGTACGTGGGTGAACACCGAGAAGGTATGCGGCTTCTTCGGGCGAGATATACAAAGGCATTGCCATGTGTATATTGAGGCATTTGCAGTATTTAAAGGTATCGCAATTATGCAGAACGTCGCAGATGTAGCAGTAGTCGCAGTGAAAACACAATTATTAATACATATATAGGGGTATTTTTCTTATACATAACAACGAACGTGCGCGATAAAATAGGGGGTATATAGGTAAAAATAATTTAGTCCGCACTGCTACATCTGCGACCACTGCGACGCAGGGTCTGGTATAAATATCTCCTCCACCCATATCATATACGATGCCGGGATCATTGCTGGACGGCGGATCGACGGGATGTGGATCGTACCCCGGCATCGCCCGGCGGCTGCTTATACATAACGACCACCCCAACCCCTCCGTCCGAGGATAGCCGCCGGGCCACCCTGCCGCCGTGAGTATGTAACTACTAATTATGAGTTCTAACAAACAGTAACATATAAAAACACATAGTATCATAAGATATATGAGGTGATGCATATGGGGAATGTGATAGCAGGTGTGACTATACATGAGGGCAACCTCAATGTGTTCCCCCCTGATGAGGGGTACTCTGTGTGGGTGGAGTATGAGCCCGAGCGCCGAAAATATGTCGTAGTGTACTCTGGCTGCAATGAGTACGATACTGAGGAGTATGACGATGAGGGAGATGCGATCCGAACCATGCTGGAGTGGGCGGAGAATGTGGTAGAGAACCTCAGCACCACGGACTGGTATGATCCGGAGGAGCAGCTGGAGGCATGGGTGCAGATCGTACAGGTCAGTATGGAGTATGGCCGCCTGGGGTCTGTGCAGCACTACACACATGGTGCGCCCGAGGGAGAGATCGTGTCGCAGTGTGGCTCTCTCTCGATCTACCGGGACGATAGAGGTGGGGAGGTGAAGTACCATCTATATTATGAGGATGGGCTCGGCGGAGAGTCGTATGAGGGCTTGTGGAGTCTGGAGAGCGCCGCAGTGTGGGCGCTCGCGATCCTGCGGAATACCGGCGACCCAGATGGGTGCGAGGAGTACTTCCGCCGTCTGGCAGCCGGCGAGGAGGCAGATGAGGAGGGGGGTGACTGACATGGCCCTCGTGCAGATAGACCTCACAGATGAGGAGCGTGCGGCCATCGCCCGCACGCTCAACATGCCTGTGGCGCTGGTGGACTCACTCCCGGCCCGCGCGCTCCTGCGTGCGCTCATAGATGCAGTGCGGAGGGGGGAGCTGCAGTATGTCGGTAGTCGTACCCCCTGAGGACTACCGCTACATCGTGGCAGCTCTCCTCCACACATCTGCCGCCGAGGTCACCGACGAGCAGGTGGCCGATGTGGCGGCAGAGTGTGAGGTGCTGTCCGCCGAGCCACGGGCGGAAGAAATAGAGTACCTCGTCCGGTGGCGGGGGAGCGAGTGGGTCGTACCTGTCCCCCGCTCGCTGGACGAGTGACTTTACTTCTTTTTCTTTGCTTTCCTCTTCCTCTGTGAGCTCAGGCTCACATTGGCCGCATACCCTCGGCCGTGCTTTCTGCGCCAGAATGTGACCCTGTCTGGCTTCTTGTCCTTGTCCACATCCGTGACGATCTCGCCGCGGACGATCTTATTGCCGCGGGTGACTACTACGACCTTTGCAATCCTCTTACCTCTGCCGCTCTTCACGGCTTTCTCCAGATATGCGACTACCTTTCTCATCTTTCTTCGCGCACGCATTTTCATTCACCTCCTCCTTTTTCTCGGCATAACCATTCTCGCCGCTGCCGCCGCATAGACCGCTGCGATCCTGTGCAGCTTGGCCTTCTCGGCGGGCGACAGATCCCTCCGCCTTGCCGCTATCCTTGCACGCGTGGCTGCCAGCACAACAGCCCGCTTGATCGTGCGCTTTGTGTCACGGCGCTTTGCATCGCGGAACATCTTGGCGAGTTCCCGTGCGGCCTTCTCCGCAGCAGTCACCGATTCAAATGTGACGATAGCGGCGAGTTTCTTGTGGCGAGGCGGGGAATAGAAGATCCCTTTCTTTCGGGTCGCCATCTCTATCACCTCGCTATAAAAAGAGTCAAAGTTATATATAACGTTGACCCTCATTATAGTGATGTGCATCCTCTCTCCGCAGTCCCGCCCGAAAGATGATGAGCTGATCATCCGCCGAGCCGCCCAGGTAAGTCCTGCCGCGAGGAGCCACGATGTGGCACGGGCCGATGACGCGACAGGGTCTGCGGCGGCGATGACGAATCCGTCCGAAGCTGATGGTAACCCTCTGCGGAGGCGACATGGACATGGCCCTATCACCACGAAGGATCTCGTGAAGCTTCTTGAAAGTATATCCCAGCCACCACGTTCTCCATGGGGCACACCGCCGAAGATTAACTACGACCTCTTTCGTAGAATGTCCGAGATCCCTCCAGGCGGGGTAACTGCTTCACCCAGTCATGTTTCAAAGCTGGCTGGGCGGACATCTGCTGAGCAGCATTCCAGCGGTGGAGAACCAACAGCACACGTTTCAGCGACGGGGGCAGAAACGAAAGCAGAACACGCTCAACAGGTGGATGATGCCCACAAGACATTACGTGTCCGCATGCAAATAGAAAATAATACCCTTGAGGATGCTCTCCGCGACTATGAAGCTCTCAGCGATCACATCCATACCATCACTGCAGATCTCTGTGGCGCTTATGGCTACTGGAACGAGCGCTTCCACATTACGGACATTCAGCGGAAGAACTACGGCGACGACCAGCCAGTTCTCCGCAGCACCTATATGCGGTTTCGTGCGGGCAAACACGAGGGGACTGCCGTGCTAGATCTGTCCCGCTGGAGGGGGAAGTATTACGTTACATATGTGCTGGAGGTGAACCCGTGACCCGCCGCCTGCTCCTCCTCGGTCTGCTGGCTCTGCTCATGCTATTTCTTGGTAGTGCTTACGCCACCGACCTCAATTATTGGATAGAGCCAGACGCCAACGGAAACCCAGCCAACGTGTGGGTAAAAGTGCCATACATTCCAGCGAGCGGCTCAACGACGATATACGTATGGAAAGAGGCAGGGCATTCTCCAAATGCTGCGGGAACTATGCTATTCTGGGACGATTTCAGCGTTAACGATATTGGCACAGTATGGAAAGATACTTCTAGTAGTGGGTATTACACTATTTCCAATGGCGTGCTGAAATATACAGAATCAGCAACATACGGTGAAAGTGCGTCTATATGGGTTAATGGTGTTACCTTCCCAGCCAACGTAATTGTAATTAGCCGTATGGAAGTGCCGTCAGGGTATTGGGCAACTTTGGTAGCACGGTCAGACCAATACGCTATGCCTTGGCAGAGCGACACAGTTAGCCAAGTTTTTACCCAATGGAGTAATGAGAGAGATAGTATATATGCAGTAGAAGTTGTAAATGGCACACAGAATAGCCAAGATGTAGCTGTTCCAGACGCCCAAACGTGGCATATCTTTGAACTGATTGCATATGATACCAACATCACTGCTTGGCGGGACGATGGTTATTCTATATCCTATACGGCCAACACGGTTACAGGGGGTGGCTATGTTGGTCTGGCCGCTCGCTCTGCATCTTATGCGGAATGGGATTGGGTAGCCGTTGCTAAATATGCTCCTCTAAGCGTCTCCGTTCACGATTATGGCGACTATTACGCAGTCACAGTGGAGAATCCAACAGGCACCGACCTCAACGACTTCCAAGTTCCCTTTGCGGCTTCTGACGTCAATGTAACCAGCACCACCGAGAGTTTAGCCGTCTCCGACCAACCACCGAGCGGTTTAGCGGTTTCTTTGGACTACACACCGAAAGAACAGAACCAATTAGCCCTTGACCCAGAGAACAACATCACGAGCATCACCGTGGACTACAACGCCGTGGTAAGCAAGAACGCGGTGACCGTAACCTACTGGCGGGCATACGACGGCGACACGAATTCTACACTCGTGGAGGGCAACAGCGACGTCAATTACATCACGTTCCAGCGGGTTTATTCCAGCGTGGACGACTATAACACCTGCGTAACAGTAGAAGCGATAGACGACCAGAACCAGACCTATGAGGACACGGCGTGCGATGTGGTGCACATAGACGAGTATCCGCAGAACCTTTCCGTATCATGGGACATGAACGGGCTGAAGATACCGTTCCCAAGCGAGACGATTGAGTTCAACGGTTCGGCGACGGACAACGGCACGCTCACATACTCCTGGGACTTCGGCGACTCATCTACGGGCAGCGGGCAGACCACCACGCACGCATACGGCTCGGCTGGCACATACACGGTGACGATGACGGTGACCGACGACGTGGGGCTGTCTAAGAGCGTGACGGCGAGCGTGCCCGTGTATGCTGCGCCGACTTTTATAATGACACCCAACCCGGTTATTGAGCGCGACCCTGTCCGTTTTGACCATAGCGTGGATGCTCGTCTCAACTACACATGCAGCATCTCTGCAGACGGAAACACCATCGGGTCTTGTGATGCGGTATACTACCCGCCAGAAGTAAACAATGGATACTACCGGAACGATACAGTCACGGTGACGTACACGTTGTGGGACGACCAGAACAACGAGCGCAATTACCCTGTTTCGCAGACGTTGCACGTGGATCGGATGATCCTTGCGGAATGTAACTCGGATGCGAACACGACTGCGTTGGTTGCCACAGTCTACGACGAGCAGAACCGTGCGGAGCTTCCTGCTATTTTCACAATTAGCCCGGACTTGTATTATAAGTCAGAAAGCAATTTCCAGCGGCACTTTGGAGCTACAATTTCAGATGTAAACCAGATTAAACTATGCGTGTACCCATCATATTTTCACCCAACGGTAACTGGGCGCATAGACTACAGTTCGGCGTCGTATCCAATGCGTAGTTACCTGTATTCTGACGCTGAATTCAATACGCTGCCACAGGATGTGTCGCTCTATGCTCTCGCGAATGGCAGTGGGCAGTATTTCACAATATACGTGTCGTATCTTGGCCAATATGTTCAGGATGCTACGGTGCAGGTGCTGCGTTACTATCCAGACATGGGCGCGTACGTTACTGTTGCAATGGGCAAGACAGACTACGAAGGCAAGTTCGTGACGTTCGTCCGCCCAGCTGACGCATGGTACAAGTTCATCGTGACGTATAGCGGAATTACTCAAGAGTTTGGGCCGACCACCATTACTGGGAGCACCACGGTGCTGACGCTATCATCCACAGGCGGCGGTAGTTTTGCTACGGTAACTGCTAGCCTCCAGCTGTCCTGTGAATATGTATCTGAAACGAATACTTTGAAGTGCACATATACGGATCCGACAGGCGCTGTCGTGAGTGCTCGTCTGGAAGTGTACCGTGAGACGCCAATCTCAATGGTGCTGTACGATAGCTCAGAGGTCAATGGCCCTGCTGGCTCTTTGCTCTCACCTATAGATCCTGCGTATAACTACAAGTACTACTTCAGCGTATACGTTGCCGGCCAGTGGCACGTGGTAAGGTCTGGGTATCTGGCTCTTTCAACCAGCAAAGGCCCATATGGTTTAGAGGGCCCAGTAATCGCGGCGCTACTTGTGGTCGGAATAGCATTCCTTGGGCTGATCACACCATTACTTGCGATCCTCTTTGCGCTGATAGGGCTCGCCATCGCAGTCATGCTGCAGCTGGTGCCCGTGGGAATAGGATCAATCATTGGATTGGGCGTTGTTGCCTTGATCGTAGGGTATAGGAGGAGTCCGTGATGAAACTGTCTAATCTGCTTTGGGCGGGTTTGGCGGTCTTGGCAGTGGTCGTGGGATTTGGACAGTTCTGGGCGGAGCTCGGCAGCACGTATGGTGTGACTCCTCCGGCATATATCTCGTCCATCCAAGCCAGTGCGAAAGGTTTCCAAGATCTTGGGCAGCAGATTGAGGACTCATACTTGAAGACGAACCCGACACAGAGTCCGTACGCTAGCCTCGGTGTGGTGTTTAATCTACTGAAGTTCGTCCTCTTTGACCTGTCTAAGATTGTGCTTCAGGACGCGCCTAACGCAATATCTCAGATGCTAATGACTCTTGCATCTGTGCTCCACGTGCCAACGGCGCTGGTAGGGATTGGCGTCCTGGTGATCGTATTGGCAGTAATATGGGAGGTGCTTGGCAAATGAGCGCGCCATATGACATGAATCTGAACATCACGTCGTTCAGAGATTTGTATATTGCCGCGAATACATTTTCCAGCAACATATATGTCCCGCTAGCGGTGCTATCTGTACTCATCATTGCATTTGTTACATTGTATACAAAGGGCAATCCAGCACCACAGTCGGCTGCTGCAGCTGGGTTCATTGCCACGCTATTTTCTGTGCTGCTTTGGGTGTCTGGTGTCGCGACAACGGCGGTAGTCGGCTCAGCGTTTGCGATTATGCTCGCAGCGGTCTTATGGACGTTCTTGTCTTAACCTCCTCTTTTATATTCTGAAGGCGCAATTATATTGTTATGACGGCGGATGTTGATATTCCAGAGGAGGTCCCGCCGCAGCCTGACCCATACACGGTAGCTTCTGAAACACAGGATCTCTCCCGTTACCAGCTGGACGCACGTGACGTTCTTGACACGATCCACAGGTATCTCTCTGGGTGGTACTACGACCCGCGAAAAGAGAAGTGGATCCGCAACGAAGACTATGCGATGCTTAACGAGAAGGGTGTGAATGCAATACTCAAAGTGGTTGCGGCGGTACTGCACAAGGTTATTTTCTTGAGTAATTTGAGCCGTGAGAAGATAGAGAAGTTTTCGGAGGAGATCCACAGGCAGGTTGCGAAGCTTGTTTTTGAGAACTACGAGGAGTATGAAGTCCGGGAACCCAGATATATTGCGATCATTCCTCTGATCGTAGGACTCAACGTATTCGCCGCGCTCAAGCGTGCAGAGAATGGCATGACTGCGGATGCTATCAAAGAGGTCTCGCACACAATTGAGCGCATAGTTACGGACAAGAAGAAGTCTTTGATTCCATGGGGAGGTGACTGATGTGGGAATTGGTTGGGCATCGGTGTTTGCGCAGGTGATCGTGGCTACTGTGGTAATGTCTATTGTAATTGGTATTGCGATACTATGGACAAGGCGGAAGCGTTACCCGCTCAATGTTATCGTGCTTGAGTACCGCGGTGCGTCAGCACGCCTTCGCTTTACCAAAGCGCGTCGCATCCTCAAGAAGGGCAAGGAAGCTATAGAGCTGCAAGATACGAAGGATTTCATTATGCCCTTCGGCTATTTAGACACGATCGTGGACAAGAAAGGTAGAACTTGGTACATTCTCGTTCAGCACGCTCCTAAAGAATATGCTCCTGCAGCTGTAAGTCCAGGGCAAAAGGTCAAAGTACCCGTACAGACGGAAGATGGCCGGATCGTGGAGCAAGAGCTTCCGCTATACCAAGTGCTTCCGAAGATAGATGCCAGCCAGAAGATGGCGTACGCAGAAAGCCTAGAGATGAGCTACAATGTGTACCATGATAAGACGTTCTGGGAGAAGGCGCAGCCGTTCATATTCATGGGCGTGCTACTCGTGGTGGTGCTTGCGGCAATCCAGTTGATGGGCAACATGGAAGCAAACGTGGCGAAGATAACTGCAGAGGCAGTTAAGCAGCTTGCCAGCGCAACAAACAAACTGACACAGGTAGAAAGTCAGTTATTGCCGTACCTTAAGCAGGCGGTATCCAGTGCGGCGCAGGTTAACGCCACAAAGCCGCCTGCTTGATCACAAGAAAAACGGTGGAGGTAGCTCCACTAACTGCTTTTTTCTTTTGTTGGTATTTTGAGGTGGTGGAAGCAAGATTAAAGGGCTATTTTTTAGGTTGTAACCGAGGATTTCCGTGAGGCGGTACATGCTCACGTTATATGTATCCGCCAGACTATGCAACGCGTCATAGAAAACGGGAGATACACGAATAATTTTGCCGCCTATCGTTTTCTCCCTGTGGCTGCCTGCCATATGAGCTGCACCACCTGTGGTAACATCTTCACAAAGAGGATCAATGCGAAGGATAGGAAGAATATTGATGCGCCGACTACTACAAATGACTGGAATGCTCCAGAGGTGGCGTTTGGGAATGCAATTGCGTAGAACGTTCCTGTCATCGTGATAATTCCAAGCGAGAAGAAGAGAGTCCGCATTGGCTCATCCATGCGGTCAGCCACGTACCACAACGCGGCAGTTATGATGGCCATCGCTGTATCCGCTGCCACGTTATAATATGCAATTAAGTTGTTTATATGATTTACCCGTGGGTGAAAAAGAGAAGGGGAGGCGCAGCCTCCCTTTGTCGTGCTGCCTTTACTCTGCGCCACCCGTTCCAAAGGAGCGAGTGACGATGTACAGAATCACTGCACCTGCCACGACAATGGCGACCGTTGGAAGCCACTGGAGCAGGTCACTCACACCAGTGATACCATATCCGACACCCTGGTACGCGGCGGAATTGGTATCACTGATGTTTTTCTGGAAGTTCTGCAGCACGAGGAGGCCGACACCTCCAACTATTGCTGTAACCACAAGGGTCAAAACCCACGCGGTCATGTTCTGCGCCATGTCGATCCACCTCGTTTAATCCTTGTCGTTATGTATATACGTGTGAGGGTATTTATTTGCTCTGTAAATAATTTCCAGCCATGATCTGCTTCTATACCCTGTAAAAGAGGCAGTCTGCGCTCAGGATGTAAACACCACGATTATTATATTACCTTGAATCTAATTTGTGATATGGTTGATGCTAGCATATGGAAGAAGATTGGCGTAAAGCTACCTTGGATGTCTGGCAAGTCTCTTTTGCCGTCTAAGAGCGATGTGATCGCAATTAAGAACAAGGCCGGGCAGGTTGGTGGCTATTACGACGTCACGAAAGGCCAATCTGTGATTGGGAAACCACCAGCTGGCTCGAAGGTTGTTGGAACCATTACCGTGCAGACGTCTCAGAGCAAAGCCGTGAAAAATAAAACGCCGGTGGTTGTTACTAAGACAGTGAAGCATGTACATTTGTCACGGCACAGATATACGCCAGAAGAAGCTAAGAATGTCTCGGTGGTATTAAAGGCGCAGGGGTTTAAAGTGACCCAAAAGACTGTGAAGCCAGCGAGTTCTTCAAAATCAGTGCCTGCGATCCATGTGGGAAAGATCTACTCAGTCCCTCTTAATCCTGCTGAAAAGGTTGCGCGAAAAATGGACAAGTTTCTTGGCAGCACGCCCGGAGCAGGCCCAGCTTCCAAGGTCGTACGAATCGCAGAGTATGCAGTGCATAACGCGGAGGAATCTGCCAAGAACGTAGAGCAAACTGCAATTACTGTTGGCATTCCTACGCTCGCGGGTGCACTTGTAGGTGGCCCGGCAGGAGCGGCAGTGGGAGCATCTGCGGGATTGGGTGCAATAGGCGGTGCTGCCACGTTCAAAGCAATATCGCAGGAGCAGGGTTATGTAGAAGGTTCGCCTACAATAGCAGGCAGCGAGCTCATTGGAGGATTCCTTGGCTCTGCTGCTGGTGGAGAGGCGGCCGTGAAGGCTCTAGAAAAGGTGCCCGTATCTGTGCGTTATGTAGAAAAAGGCGCGTACAACCCAAAGACCAGAACATACTCGGGCGTCAGAGTTGGAGGCTATCAACACCCTCTTGCTAATAAGGGCAAACCGTCCATCTTCGTGGAGTCCACCGTGGTTCAGCCAAGGACTTCTGTAGATATAGTGTATCCGATTCCAAAAACAAAACCGCCGTCTGAGATGGCAGTCCGCATAGAAGAGGGCACTATGTGGTCATCTTCCAAGGGTTTCAGTGATTACGGCAGCAGGGCTACGATTTTCCGAAATAAGGAATTCGCCACAGGTACTGCCCACACGATTGCTGCTCCAGACAGCACGGACATTACCACGTCGTTCTTTGCTAAGAACCGCGGAGACATTACGTCTATCGCATCCGTCGGTTCTGGTAAGTCAGGAGGCTTCCGCATCAACATCTCGGGGATCTCAGACGTGGTAAGCGCTCCAAAAGCTGCCAGCGGGAAAGGCACTGGAGGGGGTATTTCAATCGGTACAGGCGGTGGCTATTCCAAGGGCTCTTCTCTGCTCAAAGAAGTAGCACCAACGATCGTGAAAACAGCTCCTCAAGACATTGCTAGTGCTGCCACGAAAGAGATTGCCAAAACAGTCTCGGAGCTCAAGACAATGGTACCCATATCTGGCTTCGGTGAGATATTTTCAGCGCGTAGTTCTAAGTCTGCAGGCAATAAAGGGCGAGGAAGGAGCAGAGGCATTGCCAAAGGTAAGGCTGCCAGCGCCCAGATGGTAGAGTTAGCTATTCCTGCGCCGAGCACGGAGGACGTTGTAAGCATGCCTAGCGTTATATCCGCTGGAAAGGTTGGCCCAGAAGTAGCTCCAATTCCATCTCTCTCAGTGCTTCCGTCTCTGTCAATTCCCGTTGCAAGAGTAAGGTCACGAGCGATTACAAAGGCAAAGACCAAGACACGGCAGAAGCAGCAGTCGCTTGAGAAGCTAGAGGAAGCCGTGGCCCTCAAGACAAAAACCGTGGAAAAAGCAAAGACGGAGACGATCCCAAAGGTCTCTGAGCTGGAGTCCACGCTGGAGTTGGTTGCTCCGATTCAGATTCAGGCCGAACCAGTTCCGTCTAGACCTTCACCGTCACCTCCGTCCGGGCCGATACCACCCCCACCTGTGCCCCCGATCGGAGGAGGGATAGGCCTTCCTTTCCCGCACATGGGTGGTAGTTCCCACAGGAACCGAGGAAAACCGATGAAGGGAAAGTACACTCCATCCGCAGCGGCGGTAATGCTAAATATCACTGCCACGAAGAAGCCCAAATTAGTCACAGGTGTTGGGATCAGGCCACTTATCGTGAAGCCGATGGAGAAGAAGTCTTCAAACAAGAAACGTAAGAACAAAAAGAAAAAGAAGAAGCAATCCTTCTTCCTTTAACCTAGAATCTCATCAATTGCAGAGAGCATGCCCTTCGGGTTAAACGTGAGTCCCTTCTTCTTCGTAGCTGCGGCAGTGCCAGGCGGCTTCCGGCTCACATTCGCAGGATCACACGGCTCCGCAGATACAAAGTCCACGCCATCCATTGTAGAAATTGCCTCCAAGAATAGGCGGATCACATCCGCTCGCTTATACCTGTCGTCCGCGTCTATGGTCACGCAATACTTCATAGATCTGCCGCCTCCACAGCCTTCTTACCGATGTATGTGAGGGTGAGGATAGCGAAGATGAGAATTGCAATCCAGAGCGGCTGGTTCACTGCCAGCCACACGAGGGAGCTGAACGCTATGCTAAAGTCGCCAGTAACTGCGTCAACCTGCTGGATGAAATCGTGAGAAAAGTTTGCGAACAACGCACCGAGAAGTATGAACACAGCTCCGATGGTAAGCGCTACAGGGAAGTATATTGGGCTACTGCGGACGTAGTACGCGAGTACGATGGATGCTAGCCCAAACATGAATAAGACAAACGTCATTGCATTGCCGAGGTTCGTAAGAGCGCTCTTACCGTAGCCCGTGGCCTGCGCTGCTTGATTTGCACCAACAGAAGTGAAGGCTGAGCCCACTTTGGTGAGCACTATCCATCCTACCCCGAGAACCACGATGAAGCCCACAAGCATTGCTATCATGTAGCCGATGTCGGCGATACCCTTTGCCATCCTCACCCATATAATATGTGCGCTTGCAATATTTATGCGTAACGTATAAATTCCCAAAGACGCATATTTATTGCATGGAAAACACATCTTCCATCTCTATCCCACACACGCCTATCAAAACGGGCCTGGAAGCGCGTTTTTCGGGCGTCAATTTCACGCAGATGAGGCTCCATGACCTACTGAAGGCACTTGATGTAGCACTCGTAGAGGTGGAAGGTAGCCCACAAGACGTCACTACGCTATCAAAATACAGGGCAATTCTGAAAGCACTGGCCACAGAGCTTACGCCGATCACCCCGCCCGAGACTTGGGGGCAATGGGTCTTGCTCCTGGACAAAATAGAGAAAGCGATCATTTCCCGGAAGACTCGATGGCTGCAGTGGGCTCGCAACGCATTGTGGATTCTCCACCGCTCAATGGTGTTACTCATGCAGGACTACGGACTGTTATACAAGCTCAAGAAGAAGAGAACGCTATCAGATGACACAAAGGTATTGGAGAACTACATTAAAGCGGAGGTGGGCCAGTGAGAACAGTAGAAGAGCTACAAGAGCTCGCACAGAAAACCAACGACCCAATCTACCGACTCGCTGCCCTGATACGTGCCACGCTGGATAAAGACCTTCCTGTCCTTATTGCAGTGACTGGAAGAATGGGTCGTGGAAAGTCTACCCTCGCAGCGGAGTTAGCATACGCGCTCCTTGGCGACGAGCTATCACTTGACAAGCACTTTGTGTTCACACGAGAACAGTTCCACAAGAGGCTACGTGAGCTGGAAAAGTATTCTGTAATGGTATTTGACGAGGGTGTCGGAGCGCACAAGAGGAAGAGCATGGAGAAGCAGCAGGTAGAGCTCGTGGAGATGATGAACAAGATCCGCGTCTACCGCACAGTTGTCATCTTCAATGTACCCTCCTTCTGGTCGCTGGACAGAGGTATCCGCGAGAATATAGTATTCTGGATATATATCCCACGTCGTGGCGAGGCTCTTGTGATCCCACGCCCGGAAAACCCATTGGTGGACGACCCATGGGACATGTTCAAGAACATGACATGGAAGATCATCGTGGACGAGATTGAGAGCACGATTAAGGGTGGAGATATTCCCGACTACAACGATATTGCAGAGCGTGTTGTCAGCTCGTTTGCAGCTATGCGGCTCAAGTATGGCCCATATCCCGATCCAGAATTTTGGGCAGAGTATCAGAAGAGAAGTGAGAAAGCAAAGAAGGAGATTGACGAGATCCCAAAAGACTACGTGCCTATTTCCCTCGCAGCATCTCTTACAGGGTTACCACGCAGGGCAATTGTAGACATGATCGCGGCTACGAGGAATGCGGAACTAAAACTTGCGCCCGAACCAAAGTACCGTTTGCCATACCTTGTGGTGAATAACCAGGTGCGGGTGCATTTACCAACACTCCAGGAGATTGCTGCCAAGTTACGCGCCCAAGACAGTTGAACTCACGGAGCACATCATAGACTCTTAGGGTATTCTGTACGCCGAGGTTGTATGCGTACATGGCAATAGCCAGCACGGTGACAGCCCACAGTATTAGCTCTATGTCCTCACGAGACAGCTTAAGCACTCTCCCGCCTCCCCTTGATCACGATCTCATAGCCCTTCCGCAAGATGTACTCAAATTCTGCGCCCCACGTGTAGTACCAGCCACCCGTCTTAGACTTGTGACGCTGGAGAACGCCACGCTGGACAAGATCCTTGAAGTGATACTGAACAGTACGAAGAGGAAATCCATCTCCCGTCACGTCCAGCACGCCGACTTGTCCTTTCTCAGCGAGTATCTTGAACACTTTTTCGTAGAGCATCCTGCGGCGTGGCTGCCGAGAAGGCGAGAGCAGTTTGGCAAGGGCTTCAGACCACATACTAATAGTATAGAGCTTGAAATATATAAATGCAATGTTGTTGCGTAGATGCGTGTTATGTAGAACGTTTATACATAACAAGGGCATGACGCGCTGGAGGGTAATACCACACGAGTTGCGCCTTCACTGAAACGGGTAGTCGTTCCCGCATAACCGGGGTTAAACACCCCCTCCTATGCAAGGATAATTGCGCCTTTATTAGAGATGTCCTCCTGTGAAAAGAAGAAGAAGCGAAACAAAAGTTGCGCCTTCAGACCTTGAGCGGGATTTTGTCCATCCGTGACTTCATTCTAACGAACTTGTAGAGCGCAAACCACACAGGTATTCCCAGTATCAAAGACGTGATAATCGTAGCTGGCCCTCCAATATGCCAGAGTAGCACAGCAGAAACCAGCCAATAGGCAAAACCGCCCAAGAAAAACCCAAACACACCTGCAAAGATCACAGCGTCACGTAAAACAGCCATCGGGTTCATTTCGCGTCACCAGGTATATACATGAACCGAAAAAAGTATATGCTTTTCGGTACTTATCTGTCAATAGTATGCCCTATATGAAATACTATCTCCCTGAAAAGCTATCGTATAATCTACCAGTGTGGCTGCGGAGAATTGCAGGGAGTTTCTCTTTGCACACGGGCATTGACACGCTACTCGCATGGGCAAAACCAGGATTAATGAAATATATTCCAAAAGATAACGTGCACCCGTCGGTAAAGAGCGCACTAACGCGGATCACGATCCCAGACAACTGGCAGATCCCTGCCCGCCGTGTGGATGCGCACATAACCCCCCAAATGGAAACCCTACAAGACCAGCTGAAAGAAACGGTCGGTTACTCGGAGCAATTCACATATAGCTTCGCCATCGGACTGGGAGGGTGCTCTCAGTACGCTTCGAGAGGATTCTGCGAACCGGTACTTGACGAGATACAGTACCTGCAGGCGCTGGCCGCAATAGGTACGTGGCTTATACATAACCAGGAGGCAATCATACGCGAACCGCGGCTAAGAGTACTCCTTGAGCTGATCGGCAGACATCTTATATACGAGGACGTCCTATACGATGCAGTCTCTAAAGATGTTGGGCTTTCCCGTAGCGGAGCAGAAATCGTTGGCGCAATCAGACGATACTACGACATGGGCATACTGATCTTGGCCTCTATCCACGGCCAGAGCGAAATAGTATACCGGGTCGCCGATCCCTTCACAATCTGGAACAAAATGAAAGAAGAGTTCTCAAAGATCAAAGATACTCTGGAACAAACAAATCCAGACGCAGCGGACTGTCGCCACGCAGGAAGCGGTACTGCATAGTCTTCGGCGGCTCTTTATTCACAGGCAAACGGCGCCACGCAAGGTGCAGCACCATACGGCCATCTTTCAGTGCAGTCCATTTCCGGTATACGTGCAGCCTCGTAATTACACCCATACTTCCACCCTCCTTCCTTTGCGATACGCACTATGGATCTCAAATTCAAAACGGAACACGCGCGCCGTGCAGTGATTGGACTTCTTCCGAGCGAACCTAACCGCCTCGTCCCGGTCTTCAAACACGGCGGCGTGTGCACCTTTGTTCCGCCAGGCGACCACGTAACCTCCGCCCATGATGTACGGCGGAATGCGTGCGAAAAACTCGGCAAGGCTTCGTGTGGATTCATTCGACATCATGGCTCACCTCCATCCAAAATCGCTCTCTTGACCAGCCACGCTCTCAGCACACGGACGCAACGTTTCGCAGCGAGCGAGCGCATTCGTTTCGTATCAATAACCACATTCTCGTAGATCACGTCCTTCCAGTGCTCTTCCCATGCGTCCTCCAGCACGGCAGTCGGCAAGTATTTCATCAGCGTCATCTCTGGCTCTTTGCCCTGCTCTTCTACGAGTTTCGTGATGATCTTCTCAATACGCTGACGGGTAACAAAGGCGTTCACGAACCATTCTGCACCGTCTTTAGAATACTTCTTTGCCTTCTTCCGAGCGCCAGCACCGAAAGTGGCGAGATTCGCTTCCCTGAACTCAGGTGTCACAACCTTAACGAACCACTGTCGGGCGTAGTCCTTGATGACCACGCCCTCTGCTACGCCGTCACGGTATTTACTCTTCGGGATCAGTTTCTCATATTCCTCCACTGTGAGATCGCGGAGCTTCATGCGCTTGACCAGTGGGACAGTCGGCATACCGATGCGCTGGAACTCTTTGATCTTCTCATCGTAGCCAAGGAAGCGCTGGACGTTCACGTCGTAGATGTCGAAGCCCAGCAGAAGAGGGGTGTTGTCCCAGTCGTAGTCCAGCGTGTGCGGAATCATGTATTCAGCGAAATAAACGTAGCCGTCCTTGAGCTTATCAGCGTAGTTTGCGAAAGCATACATCACTGCCTTGAAGAACTGCCCAAGCGCCGACTCGTTCATCACTGGCGTTGTTGGCTCGTTCGGTGGATACATAAGTGGCGTGAAGTCCACACGCCTACTGCCAGCACGGAACTTGCCGTCAATCACACCGAACCTGAAGTTTGCACCATCCATCTTCTCTTCAATCACGATCTCGTTGTCCATCGCGTCTGGAGTGATGAACCCCTCCGTGTTCTTCGTCCCAATGTGGAAGATCTTCGGATACCTGATCAACTCATTTTTCAACCCACTCACCCCGCAACTGCCAACATGCTATACCAGAATAGTATGTTAATTACGAGTAGCAACGCCGCGCAGGCCACGTACTCGCGACGGCGCTCACTCGCCCTGTATTCTCCATCCTTGGGGTAGTGTATCCCATACACCGTGGCAAGAGCGAGTTCCATAATTGTGCTTCCTATCCCGTAGAGCACCGCAATAACAACGCGCAAATACTGCGCTGGTAACTGTGCCAAGGCATATCCTACTAACAAAAAGAAACACCAAACACTTGCAGCCCGCGCACCAGTTAGCCCCATGTGCTCCGTATAAGCCACACCGGCAAACCATGCTCCAAGGACACCCAATATGCTGAAAATCATAGAAGCGACCAGCAAGAAGTCCTTCAGCGCGTGACGTCCTTTGTCTTTGGTAGATGATTCAACCATGCCTCACCCCTCCGCCGGCACTAGCAGGATCCCGTACTTCTTCTTTTTGGTCGGCAATCCTTCGGGCAAACGCGCCACGTAAACCAAAAACTTGCCCGAGCCCTCAGCCTGAGCGCGGGCTTCCTTCGGGAGCTGAATTCGACCGAAGTCATCGATTTTCCGAACAGCGATCAACCTCGTGCCCATCTTTCATCACCATACCAAAAATGGAAGAAGTGGTATATAAAGGTAACGTGACGTTGTTACTACTCTGCCGTTAAGTCAATCTGCTCGGGCACAATTGGCTCACCAGCCTGGCGCGCTCTCTTCTCGCGGTATTCCTTCACTCTTTCTTCCATGCGCTTGACGTCGCTCTTCAGAACCGCACCATACACAACCTTATCCAAAGTAAGGATTAGGTCGGCAATCTGGGCACGGTTTAAGATAATATACTCCTTGCCGACC
>JALTCQ010000120.1 GCA_027074515.1 Microcaldota archaeon
AACTCCTTGCACATGTTCACGAAGTTCTCCACGCCGATTTTCTCCTCGATCTCCTTCTTTGACGAGATTCCGAGCTTCTTCTCCACCTTGTTTTCAATGGGTGTGCCGTGGGTGTCGAAGCCAGGGCGGTCAAAGACGTCGTAGCCGTTCATTCGGTAGTAGCGGATGTACGTGTCCTTCAAGACCTTGTTCCACGCCGTTCCAAGATGAATTCTGCCAGTGGCATAGGGGGGACCGTCCATGAAGAAGAAGGGCTTACCACCCTTGCGCAGATCCTTTGCTTTGTGATACACGTCGTGCTCGTCCCAAAATAGGCGCACGTGCTCCTCCAAGTCCTTAGAATACCTGCTCATGATAATTACCTCCCAAAATCAGACTACGCGCTGCGAGGGGGACGTCAGAACAAGGCAAAACCGAGGATTTGGCAATCCCTCCTCACAACACCACCGCAGAAAAAAGGGAAGTGGTGTTTTTATCTCTTGTTGCTGGCTACCTCCCACCAGCGGGCCACCCACCCACCGAGGAGTCCGGGGAGCAGGGCCCAGTATGGGAGGAAAACAAAGAGCTTCAGGAGAGTTTCTCCAACGGGCGTGCGCATGCCCATCATGACGAATGTGTAACCAAAGGACCAGATTCCAAGAACAAAACCGGCAAAATAGAGGATGAGCACCGCAAGGAGGAACCAGAGGGATTCGGAGAACGCAGAGCGAGGAACCTTCTTCTCAATGCCGAAATAGGCCAGCAACGCAAGACCACCGACTACGAAGATCATCTCAATCGCAGATGAACCGTAGGCAAACATGTAGAGAAGAACCAAGAATACAGCGCCGAGATACGACGTCCAGAAGAACCACCGAGTCGCCCTCGCCTTGAACTCCTTGTCATACCACTCTGCGAAGAGATAGACAGCCAAGGCACCCACGGCGGGAAGGAGATAGTGGGTCCATGTGATCTTGTACATGTGGGCGCCACCGTAGAACATAGCATCGTTCCAGGCGGTGAACGCAAAGTAGAAGGGAATCGCGAATATGTATGCGAGGAACACGGCGATCCAGACCGGTGCAAAGCGCAAATAATCGTCCTTTGAATACTTGATCATTCCTTTTTCACCTCCACGGCAGTGCCATAAGCGTAAGCCTCATACATTCCGTAGCCCGACTTCCATATGCGTAGTTTAAGCCCAAGAACGGCGTTGGCCCCGAGTTTTCTCGCGTTTCGAGAAATGGCCATAAGGGCCTTGTGGCGCAAGCGGCGGAAGAACTCGGAATACAGCTCGTCCCTAGCCTCCGGGTGCCATATCGTGCGAACAAAGGCGTATATAACCCTGTCATAAGGAACGAACATCACCGCGCTCCCCATGACGAAACCCTTGCTCTCCACGACAGAATATCCCGGGATCGCATCCGTCGTAGAGAGGAGCACGTTTTTATCAGGAGCGGGCCCATTACTCATGTAGTCAGTTGAATAATCCTGCATAAAAAAGTGGTGGTAACATGGAATACGAGCTCCCTTGGACGGAAAAATACCGACCCAAGACCCTGGACGAGATGGTGGGGCAAGAGGAAGTCGTGGCGCGCCTTAAGGC
>JALTCQ010000121.1 GCA_027074515.1 Microcaldota archaeon
CACGATCTGCCAAACGGCCCAAAGATCCGCAGGCAGAACCTCCGGAACTATCTGGAGGCGATGGAGCGGTTAAAACCAAGGATCGCATTCATTGCGGAGGCGCCAGGATACCGAGGCATGAGAAGAACAGGAGTTCCGCTGAGTTCAGAGGTTCTTCTTCCAAATATCTCAGAGTTTCTTGATATCGAACTCCAAAAAGCAACGAGGACGAAGGCAATGTCTGAAATAACTGCAAAGGTGGTGTGGAACGTAATTTTTGAACTGAACGAGCCTGTTCTACTCTGGAACGCGGTGATGGTCCAACCCATCGCACCTGACGGTTACCACAACAGAAGTCCGAAACGTTCTGAAGTTCTTGCGTTCCAGGAAATCCTAAAGACGGTGCTGGATCGCTTCATGCCGGATAAAGTATTCGCGGTGGGCAGAACCGCCGAAAGAGCGCTGAAAGAAATTGGAATAGACGCTACGTACGTGAGGCATCCTGCGCACGGAGGGGCGAGAACGTTTAGGGAATCGTTCAGCAAGCACATAAACAAAAAGTAAGAGAAAGAACCGGCAAACTCACTGCTGGGGAACATAGACAATAGTCACTATGTTACCGCCGATGTCGTAGTCCACCTGCAGCCACTCGTGGTTTCTGGTAAAGCCCAAGGACGCGTGCTCGCCCTGTTCGTTCTCCGGCATGAGGCTAAAGTTTGCATCTTGGAACGCATTTATCACTGCTTGAGTATCCTGCTCGGCAATGATTCTTGGGACAATGTAGTCGTAGTGGTATGTATTTGCAATGTAGTCCGCCTGCTGAACGATTACTGGCGATCCAAACACGGAGGCGACGATGGGGCGGAACACCTTGTCATACTTCGCCGCAGGACCGGTGATGGTATTCACACCACCCTGCTCCCCCTGGGCCGATTCACCGGAGCTTTCATTGCTTTCAGGCACGTTCCCCGTCTCGTAATACTCGTCAAGCCCCACGCGCACAAGGGTATATGTTTTCCCATCGCTGCCAGTAACTACGGCGACGTCGAAACTCAACGTCTTTGAACCGTCAGGGGTATCAAAGATCAGCGAATGACCTTGAGCTCCAGGAACCGCACCCGAGGTCTCATTCGTCAGGGTAAAACCACAGGCGCTGGCCTTTGACCGAATCCAAGAGAGTGCTGAGTCAAGATGGTCTCCCTCACGTGCGTAGCCCACTGTAAGGTAGTTGCCGTCCATATCGGACTGTCTATCATAGTATACCCTCGTATAGCCCTCTGGAGCACCAATGCAGGGAACGTCCTCGCCGTTCACTGGACTCAAGCTCACGGGCATGCCCATAAAGTTGATTGTTGTCCCTACGGGAACTGAGGGCATAGGTGGATTCGGCCAGAGCAGAAAAACCAATACAAGAAGAAAAGCCACGGCGATTCCAATATACACGTAATTCTGCTCCATGGCAATCGTATACAATAAGATATATCCTGCATAAAAATCACAACGAAATACATTGGCGACACACATAAATATTACCCCCGTGTATCTTTCTCGTGCAGCTGCCCGCAAGCATCATCACAAAACTAAGTCCGCGAGAGATCGCGAGGGAAGTAGAACGTGCCTCGCCAGATGCGATAACAAAGATCTTTGAGCATCTGGACAGAAAGAAGGAACGCTTGGTTGTTAAGACACTATCAGACGAGGGGCTGGAAAAAACAATAAGATCGGTGGGCGTGAAGCGCTTCGCGGACATTCTGGCGCACATGAAGGACACAGAAGCCGTTCAAATCCTAAGAAGACTGCCAAGAGACAGTCGTGACGAGGTTCTTGACGTGCTGCCAAAAAGGGAAAAAACAGTGTACTCTTTTCTCCTCAGATACTCCAAGGACGTCGCAGGTGGCTGGATGAGGACAGATATCCTCAGAGTACAGCCCATGGAGTCAGCAACGTCAATAAGGAGAAAAATGAAAGAGCACGACAGATACGCAAAGCACATAATCGTTGAAACGGACGACGGGATATTTTTTGGTGTAATCCCTGTTGAGATAATACTCCACGCGCCGAGGAACGCACGGGCGGAGGATCTGGCAGTCGGTGCTGAAACAATAGATGTGGACTCGGACTCAGAGGATCTTGCCAAGATGTTCACACAGTCAAACCCGGAGATAGTGATTGTGCTTGATGAGGGGAAAGTTCTCGGTGTTGTAACACCCCAAGAAGCCATTAGCCTGTTAGAGAAGGAACACGCGGAGGACGTAGCAAAGATCTTCTCTATGCGAGGAGTAGAACACGTCTGGACGCCCATCTGGAAGGCGATAAAGAACAGAACGCCATGGCTGGTAATCAATCTATTCACGGAGTTTATCGCCGCGAGTGTGGTGAACATATTCGACAGCACGATCAAAACAATGGCTCTCCTTGCGGTATTCATGCCCATAGTGCCAGGAGATGCGGGAAACGCCACGACGCAGACCATGGCGATTGTTGTACGTGGACTAGCAACGGGAGAATTAGATAAAACTTCGTTAAGGCGCTTGTTCTGGAAAGAATTCGTGCTTGGACTGATAAACGGCATTATTGTAGGCCTTGTCGCCTTTGCATTCACGTACGCTTGGAAGGGAAACACGTTGGCGTCCCTCGCGCTGGCATTGGCCACACCGATCTCCCTTGTAGTCGCCGGGCTTGTGGGCGTGGCGATACCAATATTCCTGAAAAAGATCGGTCAAGATCCAGCATCCTCGTCCACCATAATACTCACAACGATCACGGACGCAGTAGGTTTCGCTACGTTTCTGGGCATTGCAACAATTTTGATGAAGATATGGGGCGTTTGAACAGGGGGCGAATATACAAACTAAAAGAGAAGACGGAATGCCACCACAGAGAACAGCGGCTCCTTGAAGTCTGGGATTGGGACAAGGACGCGCCGGGAACATATGCAACGAAGGACATCCATGCGTGGTTCGGGCTGGAGGTGTAAAGTACGCGAAGTAGATGGAAATCCGCGGCCAGCATACGTGGCTCATATAATTGAGCGGTAACCACGCCGCGATGTAAGGCAGTTTGCTGCCAATCCGTCTGATTTATCCAGCTAATTGGCGGAGAAATTCCGTTTCAAAAAGCAAAGCTTCTTAAACCAAGCGCGTCGGCGTTGTATCGCGGGAGGTGATTGAAATGCCCGCACCCATAAAGAAGAAGAAAGAAGAAGACTGGAAAGACGAGGACGAGTTTGAGGACTACGATGAGGAAGACTACGAAGAAGAGCCAGAAGACGAGGAACCCGAAGAGGACGAAGACTACGGGGAAGACGACGACTGGTAACGGCATGCGATTTGTGAATTTCTTTTTATTGTTTATTGCATTATTGGCACCCCCACGCAAAGAATATGATGAAACAATGTAATCAAGGTACATGGACGAAAAACAAAAACATAGATCCCTGCGTCCACCATATTTTTACGAACACCTTTGCAACAAAACATTATGCGGGCGTTGGCAATACTTTCTGGAAAAGGTGGCGTAGGAAAATCCTTCATATCTGCGAATCTTGCGCTGGCATTGAGGAAACTTGGGAAGAAAGCGGGGCTTTTAGACCTCGATTTCCACGGGCCGTCCGCCCCAGAAATGCTAGGAATGGAACAACAAGATCTGAAGACACGCAACGGCAAAATAGTGCCCGCAACCGGGCCAAACGGCGTACCTGTGGTGTCAATTGCCTTCATGACATCCCCGGATTCACCCATTATATGGAGAGGGCCGCTGAAGTCAAAGGCGATTCAACAACTGGCAAGAGACGTGGACTGGGGCGAAACCGAGCTACTTGTCGTGGACCTCCCGCCAGGAACCGGTGACGAAGCGATCAGCACATCCACAGAATTCAAGGGTGCAGAGACGCTATTCATAACAACCCCATCAAAGATATCCAAGAACGTAGTCCTCAGAGCGGTCTCCTTCGCGAGAAAAGTGGGACTCCGGCCAAAGGGAATTGTAGAAAATATGTCCGGCCTGTTCGAGTCAGACGCCACGGAAACGCTAGCAGAAACCACTGGTCTGCCAATCATAGCAAGGATACCCTTCGATGCGCGAGCAGAAGAAGCGCTTGAACAAAAGAAGCCATTCATCTTGGCGTATCCAGACAGCGGCACCTCAAAGGAAATAATGAAGGTGGCAAAAACACTTGTCTGACATGTATTTACTCATCAGCAGATTCCTGGAACCGCGGAATGGCAATCGTCGAAGAGAAGCAGTTCCGTAGAAAAAGCTTTCCGATCCAAGAAGAGAGAAATGGGCGTAGGCATCGGAAGGGGAAAGATCCTGCTGGTAGGGGGCTATACGGTACTGGAGCACCCAAACCGCGCGCTCGTTCTTTCCGTTGATAACGCGAAGATCCACGTAGTTAGTCGCCCATCGAAAACTTGGGAAGTAACATCCTCCTATGGCAAATGGAGCGGAGAAAATATCCACGAAATGCCAGAGAAGCTCCGGTTCGTAAAACACGCAATAACAGAAAGTGAAGTGAGCGAGCCGCATAGAATACAAATACAGGAGCATGGTCTTTTTGCAACAGGAGAAAAACTCGGGTTAGGTAGCTCCGCCGCAGTTACGGTGGCGGTGATTCGCTCTCTACGAAACGACCTTATGCATAAGGAGATATTCAAAAGAGCATACAGGGCCCATTCCAACGCACAGGGAAAGATCGGGTCCGGGTTCGATGTGGCGTCAGCGGTATATGGGCATATCATGTACTCCCGTCCAACAGCACCCTCCGGCGAAGGAGCAAAGATCCTCCCAATCGCCGTCCCATGGGGCCTCGTAATACGGATGTTCAACGTGGTCGGGAAGAGCACCGGCACCGCAGTTTCCGCAAAGAAGGTTATGCAAGCAGTAAAATCAGATAGGATGGCAAGAAAGGTATTCGACGAGCTAGCAGAGGAAAATAACCGCACCACAGAGCTATTCACTCGCGGGCAGCTGAAAGAGTTTTTGGATTCTTTAAAGCGCATCAACGCACTACGGAGAGAGTTGGGGGAAAGATCTGGCGTTCCCATCGAGCCAAGGGATCTTGACCCAGTCAGAAGGCGCTTAGAGAAGATGGGATATATCACCGTGCTGCCCGGTGCGGGAGGGTATGATTCGATCGTCGCCCTTGGAATTCGCGGCGAGGTGTCCAGAAAGAAAATAGAACTGCCAGGCATAAAGGAGGTTGAGGTATGGCTAAGGTAATCGCGCACACAAACATCGCATTTGTCAAGTACTGGGGAAAGCACCCGCGGTGGGAAGAGTATCTTGTGCCAACGAAAAGCTCCTTGTCATTCACAGTAAGGGATCTCCACACCGAAACGGAACTCAAGGCCGAACCGG